>JBJTEN010000055.1:0-2940 GCA_046092925.1 Phenylobacterium sp.
GGGCGTGGGGATGTCCCCGGCCGGGCGGCGCATGAAGAAGCGCATGGTCTTGTCGACGTCCTTGCCGAGGGCGGCGTCGGCCTCGCCGGGCTTCTGGAACCAGACGATGTACATGTCCTCGCCGAAGGCGAAGCGCATGGATGCGATGGGATCGTACTCGCCCCGCGGCATGAAGGGGGTGTTGAGGCCGATCACCCCGGCCACCCGGTCCGGATGCATCAGGGCCATCTGCCAGACCACGAAACCGCCCCAGTCGTGGCCGCAGAACACCGCCTTCTCGATGCCGAGATGGTCCAGGAGGCCCACCAGGTCGGCGGCCAGATGCTCCATGTCGTAATCCTCGACCTTGTCCGGCCGGGTGGTCAGGCCATAGCCGCGCTGGTCCGGGGCGATGGCCCACTGGCCCGCCGCCTCGCAGGCGCGCAGCTGGTGGCGCCAGGAGAAGGCCAGTTCCGGGAAGCCGTGGCAGAAGACGATGGGCACGCCCTTGCCGCGGGCGACCTCGTAATAGGCCATGTCGATCCCGTTGACCTGGGCGGTGGCGACGGGGGGCATCTGGCGGGCGAGTGCGGACATCCGGGGCTCCTCAAGAAACTTCCCCTATCTTGGCCAGACCGGGCGGGGGTATGGCAAGGGCGGAAGGCAAGGGGATCGGCGCGCATGACAGGCGGATCGGGGGGAGAGACGGCCCGACCGGCGGGCTCGGGCTGGGCGCTGGTGGTCCTGCTGGGCGCCCTGACGGCCTTTGCGCCCATGGCCATCGACATGTACCTGCCCAGCATTCCGGCCATCGGCGCCGACCTGGGAGTGGATGCGGCCTACACCCAGATCACGGTCTCGGCCTTCCTGGCGGGCATGGCCATCGGCCAGTTCTTCTACGGCCCGGCTTCCGACAGGCTGGGACGCAAGGGGCCGATCCTGGCCGGCGCCGCCCTGTTCGTCGTCGCCTCCTGCGCCTGCGCCATGGCCCCCTCGGCGGAGTTCCTGATCGCCGCCCGGTTCGTCCAGGCCCTGGGCGGCTGCGCCGGCGGGGTGGTGGCCCGGGCGGTGGTGCGCGATCGCTTCGACCATACCGAGACGGCGCGGATGCTCTCCCTGCTGACCCTTGTGATGGGGCTGGCCCCCATCCTCGCCCCGCTTCTGGGCGGGGTCCTGCTGCAGGTCGGCGGCTGGCGGGCCAACTTCTGGGCCCTGGCCGGCTTCGGGGTCGCGGTCGGCCTGGCGACCCTCCTCTTCCTGGAGGAATCCCGCTCGGAGGAGACGGCGGCTCAGGCGCGCTCCGAATCCCCCCTGGCCGCCCTCGGCGCCCTGCTGAAGGATCCGCGCCTCATCGGCTACGCCCTGGCGGGCGGGCTGAACGGGGCCACCCTCTTCACCTGGATTTCCTCTTCGCCGGGCCTGTTGATCGGGGTCTGGGGCATCCCCGCCTCGCTCTTCGGCTGGGTCTTCGGCCTGAACGCCGCCGGGGTGATCGGCGCCGGCCAGCTGAACCGCCACCTCCTCCTGCGCTATACGCCCGAGCAGGTGCTGAAGGCCGCGAGCCTGGCGGGGGTGGCCGCCTCGGCCCTCCTGCTCGCCGCCGCCTTCACCGGCTGGGGCGGGATGTGGAGCGTCCTGCCCCTGATCTTCCTGGTCCTGTCCAGCTACGGCTTCATGGCCGGCAACACCATGGCCGGGGCGCTCAATGTCGATCCGCGCCGGGCGGGGTCGATCTCGGCCCTGATGGGGTCCGCCTCCTTCGCCGCCGGCGCCCTGGCCTCGGCGCTCACGGGCGCCCTGGGCGACGGCTCGGCCCGGCCCGTCGCCGTGACCATGTTCCTGGCCATGACAGGCTCCGCCCTGGCGCTGAGGACCCTGGCCCTGAAGGGCACGGCGCGGGTGTAGGGGAAGCGACCCCTCCGCAGACCCCCTCCGTCCCGCTGCGCGGTCCACCTCCCTCAGGAGGGGGAGGAATTGGGGCGCCAGTTTCGGCCCTGCGGGGGAGATCCCGGCGAAGCCGGGTGAGGGGGGCGATCCAGCTTCCCGCAGCGATCCTGGCCGTCAGGGGCTGGTGTCGATCCGGAGACCCAGGTCGCGGAAGGTCCCCAGGACCGAGCCAGGGTCGGGGTGGGATTCGGCGAAGCTCACGCCCACCGGGCGCGCGACCCCGCCCCGCCCCAGAAGCCGCTCGACCTGCACTGCGGTCGCGGCGGCGGTCATGTGGGTCTGGCCGAGCGGGTCTGAGAGGCCAGCCTCGATCACCGCCGCATCACCCCCGGGCCGCCGGCCGGCGATGCGCAGGCGGACCTCGTGGTGGGCGCCCTCGCCCGGCTGATAGATCAGGCTGCGCCGCAGGCCCTCGAAGCGATCGCCGGAGAGGGCGCGCCATATCCCGCTGCGGACCAGCAGGGTCATGAGGGCCGATGCGGAAGGGTCATCATAGCCCAGGCGCACCTCGACCGTGCGGGCGCCCGTCAGACGGGGCAGGATCTCCAGGTCGGGGGTCGCAAACCGCCGGACGGTCACCGACTCGCCATCCCGGAACCGGACCTTTCGGGGGCTCGTCAGGGCCGAGACCGTCTTCCAGGCGCCCTCCTCGCGGACCCGGAACGGGGTCGCCAGCTGGTCGGCGTATTCCACCGAATTGGGGCCGGCCCGGTCCTTCAGGCTGTAGAGGATGCTGACCTCGATGCTCTCCACCTCGGCGAGGTCCCGCACCAGGTGCGCGGCGAGCAGGCCGGGCGCCCCGGCCATCCAGCTGGAGGCGAAGACCACGGGTGCGACCGGGGCCAGGGCCGCCGCCTGGATGAGTGCGGGTTGGAGCTTCTCGGTCCAGCGGGTGATGTCGAGGTAGGCGGCGCCCGTGCGGATGGCGTCCCGCAGAAGGTTATCCGAGGGATCGTTCACCAGGGATACGACCAGGGCGGGTGCGGCGGAGGCTCCCCTGTCCGGGCTTCCCGC
>JBJTEN010000056.1:0-2737 GCA_046092925.1 Phenylobacterium sp.
CCCCCCCACGCCCCGAAGAACGGCTCGCACGGCGGTCGCTGCGCGCACTTGATGCCGGGGGCCTTACCCCCGGCCGCGTCAAGGCGCGATCCCCCAGCCTTCAGTCGCTGACGCTCCCTGCAGGCCGGGTGGTCCCCCCTCGGCCTTGACCCGTCCTCCCCCGCTGCTCGCCGCGAGGCAGGCGAGCAAGCGCGGGCTTGCTCGCGCCAAATCGAGGAGGAGTGCCATGTCCGAGACCCATATCACCCCGGCCCATCGGGAGGCGTTCAACGCGCCTTCGAGCGGGGATTTCAGCAATTTCGCGCTGTTTTCGTGCTTCGTCGACGGGCGGCCAAGCGCCGCCATCGTCGCCGCGGAGCAGACCGGCGCGGAATATGTCATGTCGCCGCTGTTCGTGGCGGTGACCCCCGACATGGTCCTGACCGACCATGACGGACGGAGGGCCTGACCATGGCCCTCCTGACCCCCGAGCAAAAGGCGCGGATGTTGGCCAATGGTCGCGCCGCCGCCGCCGCCATCGCCGAGGACGGGAACACGCCAGACGTGTTCCCGGTGGTGAAGCTCTTCACCCCGTGGGGTGGCGCGACCTGGCTCCTGTCCGAGCTCGACCCCGAGGACGAGGATATCGCCTTCGGGCTCTGCGATCTCGGTTTCGGATGCCCCGACTTGGCAGCGTGCGGCTTTCCGAGTTGGAAGCCGTGCGCGGCCCCGGCGGGCTCGCCATCGAGCGCGACCTGCATTTCCGGCCAACCAAGAGCCTGACGGCCTACGCCGCCGAGGCCAACCGCTTCGGGCGCATCCGCGCCTGACCCGTCCCGCCCGTCTCCGGCAGGGACGGGCGGGCTTCTCGTGAACCCCAAGCCATCCAAGGAGACAGACCATGACCATTGAGACCGTGAACCTATCCCAACTCGTTCCGCCCCCGGCCAATCCGCGCAAAGTGATGGATGAAGCCGCCTTGGCGGGCCTCGCCGCCTCGATTCTTGTCGACGGGCTTCTGCAGAACCTCGTCGTCCGCAAGAAGGGCAAGAAGTTCGAGATCATCTCCGGGGCGCGCCGCTTCCGGGCGCTCTCGCTTCTGGCTGAGCGCGGCGACTGGCCGAAAGACGCGCCCATCCCCGTCGAGGTCCGTAACGGACTTTCCGACGACGACACGCTCCGCCTCGCGACCGTCGAGAACATCCAGCGCGAGGCCTTGGCCCCGCTCGATGAAGCCGAGGCCTTCGCCCGGCTTCTGGCAGGGGGCGCATCCTTGGAGGATGTCGCCGCCAAGGCGGGCGTGTCGGTCCTGACCGTCAAGCGCCGCTTGGCCTTGGCCTCGCTCTGCGAGGAGGCCAAGGAGCAAGTCCGCGCCGGGGATCTGTCGCTCGGTTGCGCCGAAGCCCTGACCTTGGGGACCAGCGACCAGCAGCGCGCCGTGCTGGACCGCCTCTCCGGCGAGCGCTGGGAGGCCGAGCCCGAGACCATCCGCGACATGCTCGCGGGCGAGAAGCCGAGCCGGGCGGAAGCCATCTTCCCGCCCGAGGCCTATACAGGCACCGTCACCACCGACCTCTTTGCCGATGAGGCCGAGACGCTGTTCGATGATGTCGAGCAGTTCCTGCGCTTGCAGGAGGAAGCCGTCGCGGCGCTCGTCGCGCGCCACGAGGCGCAAGGCCGCTGGGTCGAGGTGATCCGCGCGCCCTATGCCCAATGGTGGCAGTTCAAGGAGGCGGGCGAGGGGGACGCACCGGGAGTGGTCATTCACATGACCCCGACGGGCCGCGTCGAGGTTCGCGAGAACCTCGCCAAGCGCCCCGTCCGCCCCGATGTTGTCGAGGCGACCCGTGCCCCCGCCAAGCCCAAGGTTCAGGCCGAATATGTCGCGCCCGTGGTGCGCAACCTGTCGGCCCATAAGAGCCTCGCCGTCATGGCGGCGCTCCTCGACAACCCGCGCAAGGCCCGCGAGATCGCCATCGTCCAGATGCTGAACGCCAGCGATTGGACAGGCCGGGTGACGCTCGACCCGCATCCGGCGCTCGCCGCCTTCGAAGAGGGGGAAGCCCCGGCTACCCTCCGGCGCATCGAGGCGGAATGCGCGGCCTTCGCCGCGCCGTTCCGGGAGATGGAGAAGGGTTACAGCCGCGCCGCGCGCGGAGACTGGGAATGGCTCCCCGCGCAGTCCAAGGACCCGGTGAAGGTCTATGAGGCTGTCAAGGCGATGCCGGACGGCGAATTGGAGCGGCTTCACACGCTCCTGACCGTGCTGACCTTCGGCCAAGGCTCGCTCGACAGCCTCGACCGGGGCCGGTCCCTGTTCAACGCCGTGGCCGGTGATCTCGGGATCGACATGCGCCGCCATTGGCGACCGGACGCGGCCTTCCTCTCGAAGCGCCGCAAGGACCAGCTCGTCGAGATCGCCAAGGAGAGCGGCGCGTCGATCCGCATGGGCGCGCTCAAGGACTATTCCAAGGCGGGCCTCGTCGAGGCCTTGGTGAAGCATTTCGAGCGGACGAAGGCCGCGACCGATGAGGCCCCCGACTATGACCTTAAGGGGCGCGACTGGCTCCCCGGCGCGATGCTGTTCCCCGCCGTGACGGCGGAAGGCCCGGTCGAGGAGACCCCGCCATGGGAAGAGGCTCCGGAAGCCGAGGAGGAGCCCGGCGAGGAGGCCGACGAGATCGAGGACGAGACGGCTCTGTCTAACGAGCCTGCCTTCGAGCACGCGGCCTGACGGACCTCAGGCGGCGCGCTTCGG
>JBJTEN010000057.1:0-4726 GCA_046092925.1 Phenylobacterium sp.
ATCGAAAACATGTTCGGCCGGATCAAGGACTGGAGACGCATCCACACCCGTTACGACCGATGCGCCCACACATTCATGTCCGCCATCTCCATAGCCGCAACCGTCATCTGGTGGTTGTGAACAATGAGTCCTGAGCCTAGACTGTTTCGTCTCTCGCACGGGAGCCCCCGGCGATCTTGCATTCGAGGCCGGCTGCCATAGGCTGCCAATTGATCGGGTCCGGAGTCGTCCCATGCGCACAGTCGTCGCCTTCGTCGCCGCCATCGCCGTTCTTGCCGGCGTCCCGGGCCCACTGCGCGCCGAGCCGCCGAGCGGGGACTTTGGCCGCGGCGACGTCTGTGACCAGAAGAAGAGAGAGGCCGGGACCACGGGCGCCGTGGTCGGCGGCATAGGCGGGGCCCTGCTGGGCCGGGCGATCGCCGGGAAGGGAAACAAGACGACCGGAACGGTCATTGGCGCCGCCGCCGGGGCGGGCCTGGGTTATGCCGTGGGGCGTGGGTCCGTCACCTGCATCGACTATCCGCCGGAAATCACCCAGACCGACTACAGCCGTCAGAACTGCCGCTGGGTTCAGCAATCGCCCCAGGACGGCAGTCCACGGCAGTTTGAGGTCTGCCAGAACCCCGACGGAGTCTGGCGCGCCAGCGGCCGCGAATAGTCAGGATTTCCTGGCGGAGACCAGAAACTCGATGTTCCCGTCGGAACCGGTGAGGGGGCTCCGGGCGGTCGCGGTGACGCGCCATCCCGAGCCTTCAAGAAAGGCGCAGGCATCCCTCAGGGCCTGGTCCCGCGCCACGGGATCCCTCACCACGCCCCCCTTCCCCACCCTGTCCGGTCCCACCTCGAATTGGGGCTTGACCAGGGCGAACAGAAGCGCGCCGGGGGCGGCCAGCTTGAGCGCCGCAGGCAGAACCTTGGCAAGGCTGATGAAGCTGGCGTCGCACACCACCACGTGCGGCGGCTCGGGAACGAGAAGAGGGTCGAGCCGGCGAGCATCGACACCCTCCATTCCGACCACCCGCGGATCTGCGGCCAGCCGCGGGTGAAGCTGGCCGCGACCAACATCGACGGCGTAGACCCTGGCGGCGCCCCTGGCGAGGCAGACCTCCGTGAAGCCACCGGTTGAGGCGCCCACATCCAGAACCACCAGACCGTCAAGCCGGGCCTCAGCGAAGCCCGGCGCAGCCTTGAGTTTGGCGGCGGCCCGACTGACCTCCGCGAAGGCGGGCGCATAGGCGATCTCCGCGTCGGGCGAGATCAGGTCGGACGCCCGCACCACGGGCTGGCCGTCCGCACTCACCCCACCGGCCTCAATGGCCGCGCGGGCGCGGGCGCGGCTCTCGGCGACTCCACGCTCGACGAGCACAGAGTCGGCGCGGCGTCTGAGGGATGGCCCGGGTCGCGCTTTCGGCATCGGGCGAGTGTTGCGCGGATGACCCCGGCTGACAACGCGGCCCCCGCACCGACTGGACAGACCCGCAGCCGGGGTCTAAGCCTCCACGCGATGCGCGCCAGGGGCCTCTTCGGGATGCTGCGCCGGACCGCCCCTCTGCTGGCGGCGCTGGCGGTGTCGCTTCGCGTCCTCGTCCCGGCGGGAGTCATGTTCGAGCTCGCCCCGGACGGCGGTCTGCAGATGACCCTTTGTACCGGCCAGGGGGCGATGGCGGTCCAGTCCGGTTCTCCGGATGCAGGGCGGAGTCTGCAGGGGAGAAGACGGCGAGGCCTGCATAGGCGCAGGGCGAGTCCGGCGAGGCCTCGGTGGGTTCCGACCCTGCATCCGGAGAACCGGACTGGACTGCCATCGCCCCCTGGCCGGTGCAAAGGGTCATCTGCAGACCGCCGTCCGGGGCGACCTCGAACATGACTCCCGCCGGGACGAGGACGCGAAGCGACACCGCCAGCGCCGCCAAGTCGGCTGAAGCCTCCGAGGCCCTTGAAGTCGACGCCGTCATTGTCGTCGGCCAGGGCGACCAGCCCATCACAGTCCAGCCGCGCGGACTGTCCGTCTCCCTGGGCGAAACCGAGTTCCGGGCCGTGAACGCCATCAATGTCGAAGACCTGATGAAGTACGCCCCGAACTTCTTCGTCCGGAAGCGGTTTGCCGGCGACGACAACGCCGTGGTCGCCCTGCGCGGCGCCAACACCGTCCAGAGCGCCCGGACCCTGGTCCTCGTCGACGGGTTTGTCGTGTCCAACTTCCTCGGCAACCGGTTCGACTTCCCGCCGAAGTGGAACGTTGTCGGTCCGGCGGAAGTCCGGCAGTTCGACATCGTCTACGGCCCCTACTCGGCGCGCTACGGCGGCAACTCCATGGGCGGGGTGATCTCGGTCACCACCCGGGCGCCCGAGCGGAACGAGGTCTACGGCCAGGCCCAGGTCATGCTCATGCCCTTCAAGGAGTACGGCTTCGACGAGACCTTCCGGGGCTACAGCGCCGAGGCGGGCCTGGCCTGGAAGCCTGAAGACTCGCCGTTCAGCCTGCGGGCGGGCTTCCGGCATTTCGAGAACACCGGCCAGTCCATGACCTACAACCTTCTGACCGCCGCGACCGGGACGGGAACCGCGGTGACCGGAGCCTTTGTGGACCCGAGGCTGGCGACCCCGGTCTTCGGCGCCGCATCCCCGGTCCGGGTCATCCAGGACCAGTTCCGGCTTCGCGCCGGCTGGGATATGGACAACGGGTGGACGCTGGAGGCCATGGGCTTCGCCTGGCTGACCGACCAGGACCTCACCGACACGCGGACCTTCCTGAAGGACGCTGGCGGATCACCGGTCTGGCAGGGTCGCGTAGCCTTCGGCGGTCGAACCTGGAACGCGACCGGCCTCACCCAGTCCCTGACCCGTCGAACCGAGTACCTCGCCGGCCTGCGGGCGGCCGGCGACGCTGTCGGCTGGGCGGTGTCAGCCAACGTCTCGCAATACTGGATCGCAAGCCAGGATGGGCGGACCTCTCGCGACATGGCGACGGGGCTGGTCAACGGCGCGGGGACACAGACCCAGGCCCGGGAACCCGGATGGTGGACGGGCGCCGTGACCCTGGAGAGGACGTTCGGCGCTCACGCCGTCGCCTTCGGGGCTGACGCCAACCTCTATGAGACAAGGTCCGAGACCTTCAGCACCACGGCGTGGAAGAACGCCTCCAATCCGGTCTTCTCCGCCTCCACCTGGGGGAAGACGACGACCTTCGGGGCCTTCCTCGAGGACGAGATCTCTCTTCCGGGCGACTACAGCCTGACCGCGGGCGTCCGATACGACGCCTGGAAGGCGCACGATGGCGGCATCGGCAAGCAGGTCGCCGGCCGGAGGGTGGACGACGACTATCCGGAGCGGACCGATAGCGCCATCAGCCCGAAGCTCAGCTTCCAGGGCCCACTGGCGGCGGGTTGGGAGGTCCAGCTCAGCCTGGGCACAGCGACCCGTTTCCCAACAGTGGGCGAACTTTTCCAGGGACGCATTGACGACATTACCCAGCAGATCGATCCGCAGAGCTTCGATCCCAACCTGAGGCCGGAGACGTCTCTTGACGCCAGCCTCATCCTGCGGCGCAGCTTCGGCGACCTCCGGGTGACCGGCTCGGTCTTCCTGCAGGACGTCCGGGACGCGATCTTCAGCTTCCAGGGCCTCAATCCCTTCGGGCAGATTGTCTCGTCCTTCAAGAATGTCGACCGGGTCCGCCAGGTCGGCATCGAGCTGATCGCTGAAGCCCGCGACGTCGTCATCGAGGGGCTGGATGTCGACGCCAATGTCTCATGGATGGATGCGCGAACCGTCAGCAACGCCTCGGCCCCGGCCGCCGAGGGCCAGATGTTCCCGCGAATCCCCGAGTGGCGCTCGAACGGTTCGATCCGCTACCGGATCTCGGACGGCGCCCGCGCCGCGCTGGGGTGGCGCTACGCCACCCGTCCGAATTCAGACCTCTTCGGCCTGTCCCGGGGAGACGCGTTCGGCTTCCAGAGCGAGTACTTCACAATCGACGGACGCGTGACGGTCGCGATCGGCGACCATGCCGAGATCGGGATCGGGATCGATAACCTGCTGAACGATAAGGCCTATGTCGCCCATCCGCTTCCCCAGAGGACCCTGGTTGTCGACATCAGGGGTCGCTGGTGAGCGCCGTGGCCGGAACTCCGCTCGCGGGCGCCGACGAGGCCCGTCAACGCCGCGCCATCCTCGCGCACCGTGCAGTCTGGCGCTGGCACTTCTACGCCGGCCTCTTCTGCATCCCCTTCGTCATCATTCTGTCCCTGACCGGAGCGGCCTACCTTTTCAAGCCGCAGGTCGAGGCCTTCCTGGACGCCCCCTATGACCAACTGGTCATCGAGGGTGGCCCACGGAGCCCGGAAGCCCAGGTGAAAGCGGCCCTCGCCGCAGCGCCGGAAGGGTCGCGCCTGCGCTTCTACGAGGTGCGTCGCGAAGCGGACGATGCGGCGCGGGTCATCCTGTCCACACCGGACGGTCCCCTGATCGCCTTCGTTCATCCGGAGGCGAACGTCGTCCTTGGCCTCCAGCGCGAAGCAGACCGGCCGATGGAGGTGATCAAGACAATCCACGGCGAACTCCTGATGGGCGACCGGGGTTCGATCCTGGTTGAGTTGGCGGCCGGTTGGGCCGTGGTGATGATCCTGACCGGGCTTGTCCTTTGGGCCCCAAGCGGCGGGCGGGGTCTGGGCGGGGTCGTCTGGCCCCGGCTCGGCCTGGGCGGACGCCTTGCCTGGCGCGACCTGCA
>JBJTEN010000058.1:0-5469 GCA_046092925.1 Phenylobacterium sp.
CATCGGCGACAGCCTCACCGCCCTGCACGCCGTGATCGGCGTCATGATGGCCCTGCACCACCGCGAGCGCACCGGACGCGGCCAGATGATCGACGCGGCCCTCTACGAGAGCGTCCTGTCAGTGATGGAGAACCTGGTCACCGAGTACGACCTGACCGGCTATGTCCGCGAGCGCTCGGGCTCCAACCTGCCCGGCATCGCCCCATCCAACGTCTATCCCTGCGCCAATGGCGAGAGCCTGCTGATCGGCGGCAATGGCGATGCAGTCTTCGCCCGCTTGGCCGCCACCATGGGTCGCGAGGACCTGGCTGCAGACCCCCGCTACGCCACCCACGCCGCCCGGGGCGAGAACCAGGCCGAGCTGGACCGGATCGTCTCGGACTGGACCCGAAACTGGCCCCTGCCCGAGCTCCTCGCCCTCCTGGAGGCCAACGGCGTGCCCTGCGGCCGCATCTTCCGCGCCCCCGACATGCTGGCCGATCCCCAGTTCACCGCCCGCCAGTCCATCGTCGAGGTCGACCACCCGGTCTTCGGCAGGGTGAAGATGCAGAACGCCTTCCCGAGGCTTTCCGAGACGCCTGGAGGCGTGCGCTGGCCGGGTCCGGCCCTGGGCGAGCACACCCGTGAGGTCCTGGAAGGTCTGGGCGTCGATGCGGCGCGCCTTGCGGACCTCGCGGCCCGGAAGGTCACCGCCCCCCCCTGATCAGGCCGAAACCGCCAGGTCGTCGGCGTGGATGACCGGACCCTCGGAGAAGCCAAGTTCGGCCTCGACGGCGGCGGAGCTGAGGCCGCAGATCCTCGCGGCGTCGTCGGAATCGTAGCGGCAGAGTCCTCGCCCCACCTCCGCGCCCGCCTCGTCGCGCACCACCACGGCGTCGCCCTTGCCGAACCGGCCCTCGACCGACGTGACCCCGGCCGCCAGCAGGCTCTTGCCGCGGCGCAGGGCCCGGGCCGCCCCGGCGTCGATGCGGATCACGCCGGAGGGCGCGAGGGAGCCGCCGATCCAGGACTTTCGGGCGGCGTGCGGGGAGAGGGCGGCGGTGACCAGGGTCGCACGCGCCCCGGCCTCCACGGCGGCGAGGGGCGAGGCCCGGCCGCCGAGGGTAATGAGCGTGGCGCAGCCCGCCTGGCGGGCGATCCGGGCGGCCATGATCTTGGTCGCCATGCCGCCGGTGCCGACCCCGGCCGAGACGTTGGCGCCTCCGGCCATGGCCTCGATGCCGGCGTCCAGGTCGGTGACCAGGGGTACGTGGGCGGCGGCGGGGTCCGACCGGGGGTCCGCGGTGTAGAGGCCGTCGACATCGGACAGGAGGACCAGCAGGTCGGCGCCGATCAGCTGGGCCGCGCGTGCCGCCAGCCGGTCATTGTCGCCGTAGCGAATCTCCTCGGTGACGACGGTGTCGTTCTCGTTGACCACCGGCACGACCCCGAGGTCGAGCAGGGTCTCCAGGGTGGCCCTCGCATTCAGCCAGCGCCGGCGGATCTCCGTGTCGTCGCGGGTGAGCAGGACCTGGGCGACCGGCAGGCCGTGGGGCTCCAGCGCCGCTTCCCAGGCGTGCATCAGGGCCGACTGGCCAGCGGCGGCGGCGGCCTGTTTCTCGGGCAGGGTGAGGGCCTTGCGGCCGAGGCCGAGGCGACGCCGGCCCAGGGCCACCGCGCCGGAGGACACCACCAGGACCTGCTGGCCCCGCCCCCTCAGCCGGGCCAGGTCCGCGGCGAAGTCGGAAAGCCAGACGCCGTCGGGGGCGCCGTCCGGCCCGACCAGGAGGGCCGAGCCGATCTTGACGACCACGCGGCGGGCGGAGGCGAGGTCGCTCACGGCCGCCAGTTTCCCGCAGTCTCCCCGCCCGGCCGGGCCGCCGCCTTGGCCTCGGCGCGGCGCGCCAGGACCTGCCGCCAGGCCTCCCGCAGAAGGTCCTTCACGCCCTGGCCCGAGACGCCCGAAACAAGGGCCACGGGACGTCCTGAGGCGGCTTCCAGCGCCTCCTTCTGCATCTGGAGGGTATCGGAATCCAGAGCGTCGACCTTGGACAGGGCCAGGATCTCGGGCTTGTCGCCCAGTCCCGCGCCGTAGGCCTCAAGCTCGTGGCGGACCGTCCTCCAGGCCTCGGCGACATCGGTCTGGGTGCAGTCCACCAGGTGGATCAGCACCGCCGTGCGCTCCACATGGCCCAGGAATCGGGTCCCCAGCCCGGCGCCCTCCGAGGCGCCCTCTATCAGGCCGGGAATGTCGGCCATGACGAACCGCTCCTCCGGCGACAGGTCGACGATGCCGAGGTTGGGCGCCAGGGTGGTGAAGGGATAGTCGGCGACCTTGGGCCGCGCCGCGCTGGACGCCGCCAGGAAGGTGGACTTGCCGGCGTTGGGCAGGCCGGCCAGGCCGACGTCGGCGATCAGCTTCAGCCGCAGCCAGATCCACTTCTCCTCGCCCGGCTGGCCGGCGTTGGCGTGGTAGGGCGCCTGGTTGATCGGGCCCTTGAAGCGGTCATTGCCCCAGCCGCCGTTGCCACCCTTGGCCAGCAGGACACGCTGGCCGGCGTGGTCGAGGTCGACGATCAGGGTCTCGCGGTCCTCCTCCAGCACCTCGGTGCCGACGGGGACCTTCAGCACGATGTCCTCGCCCGCCGCGCCATGCCGGTTGCGGCCCATGCCGTGGACGCCGGTGCCGGCCTTGAAATGCTGGGCGTAGCGGTAGTCGATCAGGGTGTTCAGCCCCTCCACCGCCTCGATCCAGACGTCCCCGCCCCGGCCGCCGTCGCCACCGTCCGGACCGCCATACTCGATGTACTTCTCCCGCCGAAACGAAACGGCGCCGCCGCCGCCATTGCCCGAGCGGATGTAGATCTTGCACTGGTCCAGGAACTTCATGGCCTCGCCCTAGCACGTCCCGCCGGCAAAATCAGGCCAGCCAGATCATCCCGCTGGAGGGCAGGGCCTCGCCGCGCGAGAGCACGAAGGTCTGGCGACGCTCTCCGGTGTAAAGAAACCCGGCCTTCACCAGCACCACATCCGAAGCCGGATTCTCGTCCAGCCGCCAGGCGCGGACGTGGGTCCGGCCCCAGTCCCTGGCGGCCCAGGCCAGGGCGGCGGTCACCGCCTCGGTCATCAGGCCGGCGCCCCAGTAGGGCCGCCCCAGCCAGTAGCCGATCTCCGTCGCCGGCGCGGCTTCGCCGAAGAAGCCGAGCAGGCCGACGAGGCCCTCGCCGGGCATGTCGAGGGCGAAGTCCACCTCACGCGCGGGATCCCGGGCGGCGGCGAGATCGAGGAAGGCCTCGGCGTCGGCGAGGCCGTAAGGGTGGGGAATGCGCGCCGTGGTGCGCGCCACCTCGAAGTCGGCGCACAGGGCCGCGATCCGCGGCGCATCCGACCGGAGCAGGGGCCGCAGCGTCAGGCGGGGCGTCTCGAGGACGGGCTGGACGTTGACATGAAGCATGGCGGGAACCTCCCGGCCCCTCTGCCGGAGGCCTGAAAACGAAAACGGGGAGCCCGGCGTCCGGGCTCCCCGCTTCGGGAGATCCTCCGGTCCGCCAGGCAGGCGGACCTTCGGGAAGGTCCGCGTCAGCCGGCCGCGTTTTCCACGCAGACGTAGGTGCGGTCATCACGCTTGGTGATGAACTTCACGGCGCCATGGGCGGTCGCGAAGAGGGTGTGGTCCTTGCCCATGCCGACATTATCGCCCGGGAAGAACTTGGTGCCGCGCTGGCGCACGATGATGTTGCCGGCGAGGACGGCTTCGCCGCCGAACTTCTTCACGCCGAGGCGGCGGCCCGCCGAATCGCGCCCGTTGCGCGAGGAACCGCCGGATTTCTTGTGAGCCATGGGGGCCTCCTGAAACTTGGGTTCCGACGCTTATTCGGCGTCGGTCTTCTTGGCCGCGGCCTACTTCGGCGCGGCCTTCTTGGCGGCGGGCTTTTCCGCCGGAGCCGCCTCGGCGGTCTCCGCGGGCGCGGCCTTGGCCTTTGTCGGAGCCTTGGCCTTCGCAGGCGCCTTGGCCGGAGCGGCGACGGGCGCCGCGGCTTCCAGAGACGCGACCACGGCCTTCAGATTGCGCGCCTTGGCGTCAAGAAGCGCCTTCGGGGTCAGGTCGACCACGCCGTCCCAGGCCGCCGTCTTGCCTGCGCCGGAGATGGAGGTGACGCGAAGCACCGTCTCAGGCTGGCGATGGCCGCGGGTGCGGCGATAGCCCTGGCGACGGATCTTCTTGAAAATTCGGACCTTCTCGCCCTTGCGGGTCTCGATGAGGGTGGCGTTGACCGCAGCGCCTTCGACAACCGGGGCGCCCACGGTCACCGCGGCGCCGTCGCCGAGCATGAGCACGTCGGAGAAGGCCACATCGGCCCCCGGCTCGCCGGCCAGCTTTTCGACCACCAGCACGTCGCCGGGTTCGACCCGGTACTGCTTGCCGCCGGTCCTGATCACCGCGTACATGATTGGCGTCCCGAAAAAAGATCAATAACAGATGCGCCCGCGGGCCAGCCTGCGGACGGAAGCGGGCTCTTATACAGACGGGTCAGGCTGAGTCAACGCGGCCGCTCAGTCGGCGCCTCTGGAGTCGGCGTTCCGGACGGCGGAAGCCACCTCCACCCGCCAGTGATCGACCAGGGTGGAGGAGACCCTCTGAAACACCCGCAGACGCTGGGGCGATCCCTTCGGCACCTGAGGCGCCAGCACCGCCACGGCGTAAATCCTGCCGTCGGGGGCCGTCACCAGGCCGACGTCGTTGAGGCCAAAGGTCTCGCCGCGGAAATCCTGGCCCGTGCCGGTCTTGTGCGCCGCGCGCCAGCCAGGCGACAGTCCGCCCCGAAGGCGCATGGGTCCGGTGGTCACCCGGCCCAGGGTCTGCAACATGAACTCGGTCGAAGCGGCCGAGAGGACTTCGCCACGGGCCAGGGCCGCCAGGGCGCGGACGACGCCGGCGGGCGAGGCGCCGTCATAGGGCTGCTCCACATAGGCGTCCAGGGAAGCGGCCCGGACCTCAGGGTCAAGACGCGACCGAGCGGCCTCGAAGGCCCCGTAGGCGGACAGCTCAGGACTCCATTCGAGGCCGGCGATACGCGACTGCAGTCGCCTTTCGTCCTCGGCGAGGCGGATCCCCGACATGCCCCGGGAGGTCAGGAAGGCCTGGACGGCGCGGGGGCCTCCGGCGAGGGCCATGAGCTTGTCGTTGGCGGCGTTATCGGACTTGATGAGGGCGCGCCGGAGGAGGTCCCTGAGCGTGGTCTCGTAGACGCCATTCTCGATCAGGTGAGCGACAGGCTGGTTGAAGACGCTGCGGTCAGCGTCGGTCAGAACCACGCGCTGATCCAGGGACAGCCGTCCGGAGTCGACCTGGTCGAGGATGGTCATCGCCACCCAGAGCTTGGAGACGCTTTGCTGGGGAAGGGCGCGGTCGCCGTGGACTGCGGCCAGCCAGCCGCTATCCACGTCCATGACGGCCACCCCGACCGGGCGGCGGAAGCCGGGATCCAG
>JBJTEN010000059.1:0-10225 GCA_046092925.1 Phenylobacterium sp.
GTCGAGGGTCTGGCCGATGGCGGCCTTCAGGCAGGCCATCTCCGTCCGTCCCGTCCAGTAGAAGTCGGGTAGGGAGCGGTGGGCGTCCAGGGCGTTGCGGAAGACATAGGCTGGTCCCTCCAGCCAGTAGACGCCCCGCACATACTCCCGCCAGCCGATCACCTGGCGGATGAAGCCCTCCGCCGCATTCAGCGGGACCCGCCCGGCCTTCCAGGCGGCCTCCACCGCCTCGCAGACCTCCAGCGGGCCCAGCAGACCGATGTTCAGGTAGGGAGAGATCACCGCGTGGTGCAGGTAGGGCGAGGCCGCCAGCATGCCGTCCTGATCGTCGCCGAAGGCGGGCAGGGCGGTCTCGACGAAGTGCGAAAGGCTGGCCAGCGCCTGTTCCCGGGAGACGGCGAACCGGAAGTCCTCCAGCTTGCCGAAGCCGTCGGGAAAGCGCCTCGCCACCATCTCCAGGACCTCCCGGGTCACGGCGTCAGGATCGTGCCTCAGGGGCTCCGGCAGGAAGAGACCGCCGGCGGGCGGGGCCCGGTTTTCGGCGTCGAAGTTCCAGCGTCCGCCAGCGGGCGCCTCGCCCTCCATCAACAGGCCGGTGCGACGACGCATCTCGCGGTAGAAGAACTCCATGCGCAGGGCCTTGCGTCCCTCCGCCCAGGCCTCGAAGTCGGCGTGGGAGGCGAGGAACCGGTCGTCCTCGATCACGGTCACCGGAACACCCAGGGCGGCGGCCCAGCCATCGGCCTCCAGCTTCAGTCTCCATTCCCCCGGCTCCGTCAGAAAGACCGCCGAGGCGCCATGCCGGCGCACCGCGCGCTCCAGCTCGCCGCCCAGGGTCCCGGTATTGCCCTCCGCCTCCAGCGCCACATGGTCCACCCGCCAGCCCGCCGCCTTCAGGCGGGCCGCGAAATGGCGCATGGCCGCAAGGACCAGGACGATCTTCTTGCGGTGGTGCCGGACATAGGTCGCCTCACCCATCACCTCGGCCATCAGGACCACGGTGCGCGAGGGATCGCGTCCCCGCAGGGAGGAGAGGGAGTCGGTGAGCTGGTCCCCGAGGATCAGGACGAGGTCGGTCATGCGGCGACTATGCCATGAACTGGCCGATGGGGAATCCGGTGACGCCCTTCGATCTCTCATCGCATTTCAGAGAATCTGAAACCCAATCCACATAATGCCTAGTTGTGAAATAGGTGATTAGGCCCGAAGGAGCAGCCCTCATCATCTCGCGTTCTGGGGGTTTCCGTGCGCAATCTTCTTCTCGCCGGCGTCGCCGTAGTGGTCCTGGGGGTTCTGGTCGGGGCTCCGGAGGCTTGCGCCGCTTCTGCCCCGGAGGCCCTGGAGTCGGCGTCGGAGGGCGCCTTTTCAGCCCTGGATGAGGTGATCGTCACCGCGCGCCGGCGGTCAGAGGCGGCGCAGGACATCCCGGTCGCGGTTTCGGTCCTGACCGCCGCCCGGATCGAGGACGCCGGGGTCTTCACCGTGGGCCGGCTCCAGCAGCTGGCGCCCAGCTTTCAGTATTTCTCGTCCAATCCGCGGAACACCACCGTCAACATCCGCGGCCTTGGCGTACCCTTTGGCCTGACCAGCGACGGCTTCGAGCAGGGCGTCGGAATCTATGTGGACGATGTCTATTACGCGAGAGCGGCCGCTGCGACCTTCGACTTCCTCGATGTCGCCCAGGTCGAGGTGCTGCGAGGCCCGCAGGGGACGCTCTATGGCAAGAACACCACGGCCGGCGCCGTCAACATCACGACAGAGTCCCCCACCTTCGATTTTGTGGCCCGCGGCGAACTGAGCCTGGGCGACCTCGAGTTCCGGCAGGTGAAGGCGGCCGTCTCCGGTCCGCTGACCG
The DNA here is from genome assembly GCA_046092925.1 of Phenylobacterium sp. GTDB lineage: Bacteria > Pseudomonadota > Alphaproteobacteria > Caulobacterales > Caulobacteraceae > Phenylobacterium. Next base: position 1,856 of record JBJTEN010000059.1, read on the forward strand.
AAGCCATCGCCGCCCGCCTGGCCCTGTCGTCCACATCACGCCGCGGGATGATCTGGAACGTCAGGACCCGGACCTGGGTCAACAGCCAGGATAATCTCGGGGTCCGCGGCCAGCTGCTGATCCGCCCCCGGGCCGATCTCGATGTTCTTCTGGCTGCGGACTACAGCGCCCAGGACCCCGAGTGCTGCGCACAAATCTATGTCCGGACGGGCGCCACCCAGCGGCCACTGGCCCGTCAGTTCGCCGCCCTGGCCGCCGCCCAGAGCTATGCGGTTCCCAGCACCAATGCCTTTGACCGGGTCACGGATGTCGACGCCAGTCTCAACGCCGGCAACATCATTGGCGGCGCCTCCGCCCGGGTAAAGTGGGACGTCGGGCCCGGGACCCTGACCTCGGTCACGGCCTGGCGGTTCTGGGACTGGAAGCCTGAAAACGACAGGGACTTCATCGGCCTTTCCATCGTCCGCAGGTCGCAGAATCCCTCGCAGCAGGACCAGTACCAGCAGGAGATCCGCTATGACGGCTCCAGCGGCGACTTCGACTTTGTCGGCGGTCTGTTCGCCTTCCACCAGAGGATCGACACCCAGGGAACGGAGGAACAGGGCGCCAACGCCAGCCGCTGGACCCTGACCGGCGCCCTGGCGGCCAATCCTGCGGTCCTCGACGGCCTGGTCGCGCGCAACACCCAGTGGCTGACCAACACCAGCGCCGCCCTTTTCGGCCAGGTCAGCTGGAAGGTGAACAACTCCCTGACCCTTCAGCCGGGCCTTAGGATCAATTACGATGAAAAGGAGGGCTACTACCTCCGACGGGTCTTCGACGGGCAAGGCGCTCCGGTGCTGTTCGGTCAGACCGATCCGGTCAAGGTCGCCCAGCGCAACGTCTATGCGCCGCAGCTCACTGCGCCGTCCTTCAGCGACTGGAATCTCAGTTACGACCTCACCGCCAGCTATCGGCTGAACGGCGATGTCCTCGCCTACGCCACCTACGCCAAGGCCTTCAAGACGGGGGGAATCAACCAGAACGGCCTACCCGCGGATGCGGCGGGCAATCCCATCCTCGCCGCCGGGACCATCCGGCCCGAGGATGTGAACCACCTGGAGGCTGGACTGAAGACCCGGATCCCCGCCTTCGCCGGGATCGTCAATCTCGCCCTGTTCCGGACGGATATCCGGGATTACCAGGCCACCGTCACCAACGGGCAGTTCGGGGTCCTGCGCGGCTTTCTCGCCAACGCCGGACGGGTGCGCAGCCAGGGCCTCGAGATCGACGCATCGGTCGCGCCGACGCGGTTCTTCAGCGCCTATGTCAACGCCGCCTGGACCGACGCCAAGTATGTCCGCTTCGTCGATGCGCCTTGCCCGCCGGAGCTGTCCGGCGGAACCACGGCGGCGGCCGGTCAGTCGCCCAGCGCCCCGGGAACGCCTGGCGGCGTCAGTCCGGCGAATTGCGACATCTCCGGGTCCCGGCTTCCCGGCGTTTCGGAATGGTCCTTCACCTACGGCGCCGAGGTCCAACGCCCGCTCACGCTCCTGGGCCGGGAGGGCGAGGCATATCTGGGTGCAGACGGGTCCTGGAGGTCGGACTTCTCGTCAAACGCCTCGCCATCCGTCTACACCAACGTCAAGGCCTACGGGCTGGTCGGCCTGCGCGCGGGCTTTCGGGCCGAGCAGGGCCTGTAGGTCTTCGCCTGGGTCCGGAACGCCCTCGACGCCGAGTACTTCGAGTTCCTCGCCGTCGGTCCCGGCAATACCGGCCTGATCGCCGGCCAGCCCGGTGATCCGCGTACGGTGGGCCTGACCCTGCGCCTGTCCCGCTGAGCCGCCGCCCCTACCAGGGCACGGTCCGGCCCTCGGCGTCGAAGAAGCCTCCGTTGGCGTCGGAGGGCAGGGTGTCCAGTACGGCCAGGAGCTTGCCCGCCGCCGTCTCCGGGCTCTGGGCCTTGGGGTCGTCGCCGACGAAGGGTGCGGAGAGGGCGGTGGCCACCGTACCCGGATGAAGGGCCACGCACAGGGCCTCGGGGTTGCGCCGGGCCAGTTCGATCGAGGCGGTGCGGACCAGCTGGTTCAGCGCCGCCTTTGAGGCGCGGTAGGCGTACCAGCCTCCTAGCCGGTTGTCCCCGATGCTCCCCACCCGCGCCGAGAGCGCGGCGAAGACGCAGCGTCCGCGCCGCGGCAGCAGGGGCAGCAGGTGCTTCATCACCAGGGCCGGACCGGTGGCGTTGACGGCGAAGGCCATGGCCAGAGCCTGGGGGTCGATCCGCGAAAGGCTCTTCTCGGGCGCGAGGGCCGGGCCGTGAAGGAGTCCGGCGGCGTGAATGGCCAGTCGAACCTCCCCCAGTCCCGCGGTCTCCTGCACCGCCGTCGCGATGGACGGTTCGTCGAGCAGGTCAAGATAAGGTGTGGAGCCGCGACCGAGCCCCACCACGCGATCGTAACGGCCCGAGGCCTCCAGGGTCGCGACAAGGGCGCCGCCGATCCCGCCGGAGGCGCCGATCACGAGGGCGATCCCCGAGCCAGACCGCCGGTGCGCCGTCGAGGCGGCTTCCGGATCCGCAGGTGTCGTCATGGCCCGGTCTCCTGCAGGACGCCTCTCGGATGTGCACGTCCTGGCGCCGATCGGCAAGGCTCCGCCCGGTCTCCGACGGTGGCGCCGGCCCTCCGACCGCCACCTGTGTCTTCGCCCCTGGAAATCTCAGGAACACCTGGAGGGGATTCCGTAGATCCTCGGTCTACGATTCGAGCACCAGCAAATCACTCGGAAATTTGAATATGGGTGAATTGAGGCTTCGAAAATGCTCATTATTCACAATATCTATTGGTCGTATCTCTCAATAAGCGCCTCGGCAATGAAATCAAAAACGCGCCGGGTACGCCGGCTTGTACGCAGTTCGGCGTGACTTGTGAGCCATATGGGAAGTTCAGCATGGTTTCTATCTGGAAAGAGCTTAACGACATTCGGTTCCTTGTCCCCGACGTCCGTCTGGATGAAACCAATTCCAAAACCGGCCATGACCATTTTCCATTGCACGATCCGGCTGTCGCACCGAAAGCTGAAGTCGTTGCGCGTGATGTTTACGCCTGCGGTCCTGTATCCGTCCAGGATATCGTTCGAGAGATCATCGCTTATCAGGACATGACTTGCGATCTCTGAGACGGAGGCAGGAGCGCCTCTGCGGGCGATGTATTCGCGGGAGGCGTACATCCCGATCTTCACCGAGCCGACCTTCCGGGCGATCAGCTCGGTCTGCGAGGGTCGAAACATGCGCAGGGCGATATCCGCCTCCCTCATCAACAGGTTCGATGTCTTGTCCGACGAGATGAGCTCGATGGTGATTTCAGGTTCGGCCTGGTTCAGGCGGGTGAGGATGGATGGCAGGATCCACGCCGCCATCGTCTCGCTCGCCGAAATCCTTATGGTTCCGGCGATCGCTTCCGATTGCCCGGCGGCGGATAGGGCGATCCGTTTTGAGGCTTCGCTCATCCGCTTGGCCTCCTCGTAGAGCGCGACTCCGGTCGGCGTCAGGACCAGGCCGACGCCCGTGCGGTCAAAGAGCTGAACGCCGAGGGACGCCTCCAGCATCCCCATGTGGCGGCTCATGGTCGGTTGGCTGCCGCCTGTCTTGCGCGCAGCGCCAGCCAGGGAACCGGACTCCACCACTGCGGCGAAGGACTGGAGCAGGGACCAGTTCAGCGAGGACATGCGCCAACCTATTCACGAATGAATTCCAAACTCTCGATTTTCGACAATCGAATTCAAAATCAGATACCGGAATACTCCTCCCATCGCAAGGAGCCGGCTTGGGGCCGCTCCGGAAGTGCAAAGCGGCAACGGGTTCTCGCACCATGGCTTCTTCCCCGACTCTCTCAGAACGCAGCCGCCTGTTGGCCTGTGTCGTCAGCGGTCTTGCGCTGGCCGGCGCCGGCTCGGCCTGGGCGCAGAGCGACACGAGTTCAGGCTCGGGAGCATCATCCTCCTACGGCGGGAACTGGACCGGCGGCGTCGTGGTCGGCGTGATCAGCGTACCCGAGTACGAAGGGTCCGCTCAGACGACCCCGCTGCCGCTGGTCGCCGGCGAGCTGCGCTGGGGCGACTACCGGTATGCCGCCTTCGACGGCGTGTCCGGGCGCATCAACATCCTCGACCGGGAAGGCCTGGAGTTCGGACCGGCCATGAACATCACCTTTGGCCGGAACAAGGACATCGACTCCCGCAAGGTTCGCCTGCTGGGCGAGATCGACCCGGCGGTCGAGTTGGGCGCCTATGTCGCCTACCAGATCGACAGCCCCCTGCGGGAGGGCGACACCATCCGCTTTGCGGGTCAGGTCCTGGCGGATGTCACCGATGTGCACGGCGGCGTGCTGGGTGATGTGTCGGCGACCTACAGCGCCTTTCTGGGAGATCGTTGGCGTGTCTCGACCTCGGCGTCGCTGAGTTTCGTCAGCGATGACTACGCCGAAACCTATTTCTCCGTCACGCCAAGGGGCGCGGCGCTGTCCGGACTTAAGGCGACCAATGTCGAGGCGGGCGCCAAGGACTTCTCGCTCTCGGCGAACTTCAGCTACGGGTTCAACGAGCGCTGGTCCCTCTTCGGCCTGGTCGAGTACAGCCGGCTTCTCGGGGACTTCGCCGACAGCCCGATCGTGGCCGTCGAGGGCGACGAGAACCAGGTCTCCGCGGGCATCGGCGTCGGTTGGCGGTTCTGAAGCCTCCGCTCTCGCCCCCCGCCGCTCCGGAGGCTGGGGGGCGATCGCCGTCGCGCGACGGAAGCCTGTTGCGCGTCCCGGGAAGGTGGACGGCGCGTCCGACGCCCGCAATACTCCCTCCATGCTTTCCCGGCGATCCCGATACGCCCTGCGCGCCCTGATCCATCTCGCCCAGAGGGAAGAGACAGGCCCGGCTTCGATCGCCGAGATCGCCCGGCTGGCCTCTGCGCCGCACAAGTTCCTCGAGGCCATCCTCCTGGACCTCAAGCGCCACAACCTCCTGGTCTCGAGCCGGGGGCGTTCCGGCGGCTACCAGCTGGCGGCGCCGGCCGAGGCGATCAGCTTCGCCGACGTGATCCGCGCCCTCGACGGACCCCTCGCCCTGGCGCCCTGCGCCTCGAAGACGGCCTACCGTCCCTGCGAGGCCTGCCCGGACGTGGCGACCTGCCCGGTCCACCCCGCCCTGGTCGCCGCCCGCGAGGCGGTGGCTGAAGTTCTCGAGGGCTGGACCCTGGCCCGGGCCGCCCCGGAAGCCCCCCCCCCTTCCAGATTTCCTGAAGTCCCCGGGAAATTTAATCTATCGCTCCTGTAGGATTTATGGGGCAAGGCCCTTCCCCCGGAAGGAGTCCGCCCATGGAAGAGTTCCTGCTGTTCGCCCTGGTGGGCTTCCTGGCCCAGGCGGTCGATGGGGCCCTGGGCATGGCCTACGGCGTGGTGTCTTCCACGGTCCTGCTGAGCGTCGGCGTGCCTCCGGCTGCGGCCTCCGCCAGCGTCCATGCCGCCGAGGTCTTCACCACCGCCGCCTCCGCCGGATCCCACGCCTGGCACCGCAACGTGAACTGGAAGCTGTTTGCACCCCTCGCGATCGGCGGGTGTATCGGCGGGGCCCTCGGCGCCTTCGTCCTGACCTCCATCGACGGGACGATCCTCAAGCCCTGGATCACAGGCTACCTGGCCCTGATGGGCGGGGTGATCCTCTGGCGCGCCATCCAAGGCCCGGCGCCGCGGCTTTTCCCCGTGAAGTACAGCGGCCCCCTCGGCTTCTTCGGCGGCTTGTTCGACGCCATTGGCGGCGGCGGCTGGGGCCCCACGGTGGCCACCGCCATGGTCGGCGCCGGCGGCGATCCACGGACGAGCATCGGCACCACCAACACCGCCGAATTCGTTGTGACCTCAACCATCTCGGCGACCTTTCTCGTGACCCTGCTCACCGGACACTGGGCCGATGCCGGGGACCTGACGAGCCACGCCACGGCGGTGGCGGGCCTTGTCGCCGGAGGCCTGGTCTCTGCGCCCCTGGCGGGCCTGATGGTCAAGCTGGCCCCCCAGCGGATCCTGACCGGCGCCGTGGGAGTCCTCGTCACCAGCCTCGCCGCCTACCAGGCGGCCCGCCTCGCAGGCTGGATCTAGAGCGTCAGCTTGTCGAAGTCGCTGGCGTCATGGCGTTCCAGCAGCTGGCTCTCGGGCTTGCCGAAGGGGCGGTTGACGGCGCGGCCGCGCTTCACCGCCGGCCGGGCGCCGATGGCGTCGGCCCAACGGTTGACGTTCACGTACTCCTGCACTTGCAGGAACTCGCCGCCGCCATAGAGCTCGCCCTTGGCCATGGCGCCGTACCAGGGCCAGATGGCCATGTCGGCGATGGTGAAATCCGGTCCGGCGATGAACTCGCTCTGCGCCAGGCGCCGGTCGAGCACATCCAGCTGGCGCTTCACCTCCATGGCGAAGCGGTCGATGGCGTACTCGATCTTCATCGGGGCATAGGCGTAGAAATGGCCGAAACCGCCGCCCAGGTAGGGAGCGCTGCCCATCTGCCAGAACAGCCAGGACAGGCACTCGGCCCGCGCGCCGGGCTCGGTGGGCAGGAAGGCGCCGAACTTCTCGGCCCGGTGCACCAGGATGGCGCCCGATTCGAACACCCGGATCGGCTTTGGCCCGCTACGGTCCAGGAGGGCCGGGATCTTGGAGTTCGGGTTGATGTCGACAAAGCCGCTGGAAAACTGGTCGCCCTCGTTGATGCGGATCAGCCAGGCGTCATACTCTGCGCCCGTATGGCCCAGGGCCAGCAACTCCTCCAGCATCACCGTCACCTTCACCCCGTTGGGCGTGCCCAGGGAGTAGAGCTGCATCGGGTGGCGCCCCACCGGCAGGTCCTTGTCATGGGTCGGGCCGGCGATGGGTCGGTTGATGTTGGCGAACCGGCCGCCGTTCTCGCGGTTCCAGGTCCAGATCTTCGGCGGGACGTACTCGGCGTCGGACATTCGTCGGCTCCTCTGTCGGGCGCGGACGCCCCTCTGGCCAGAATACCTGTCCATCCGGGTTTCCCAACGGGATTTTGCAGCCTCGCCAAGGGCCCTTATCTGCTGTCCACAGACCCTGGAGGAAGCCCATGTCCCGATCCATCCGCCCCAGCCGCCGCGCCCTGCTCGCGGCCGCCCCGCTCGCCGCCGCCGCCGCTCCCGCCCTCGCCGCCGAAGCCGTCCCCGCCGGCGCCCTGAAAGGGCGCACCGTGCTGATCACGGGCTCGAGCTCGGGTTTCGGCCGCCTCACGGCCCTGCACCTTGCAGGCCTCGGGGCCCACGTGATCGCCTCCATGCGCAACCTGCAGGGCGGCCGGCGCCCTGAAGCCGCCTCGCTGAAGTCCGAGGCCGGAGGTCTCCCGGGCCGGCTCGACCTGGTCGAGATCGACGTCACCCGCCCGGACCAGGTCGCCTCCGGCGTCGCCGAGGCCGAGCGTCTGGCCGGGGGCGGCCTCGATGTCCTCGTCTCCAACGCCGGCATCGGACTTTCCGGTCCCCTGGAGCTGCATGACGAGGCGGCGATGGAGGTGGAGTTCCAGACCAACCTTCTGGGCGGCCTGCGCATGGCCCGCGCCGTCCTGCCGGGCATGCGGGCCCGCCGCGCGGGGCTCATCCTTCCGGTCTCCTCTCAGCTTGGACGCATCGTCCTGCCCAATATGGGCGGCTACTGTTCGGGCAAGTGGGGGCTGGAAGCCGCCTTCGAGGCCATGGCCTACGAGCTGGCGCCCCTTGGCGTCGAGGTCACCATTGTCCAGCCGGGAGGCTATCCGACCCGGATCTGGGAGACCGGCTCGCGGGCCGTCGAGGCCATGATCGCCCGCAATGAGCCGGAGCGGGTTCAGGCCTATGCCCAGCACATCGCCATGACCCGGGCGTCGATGAGCGCCCCGCGACGGTCCGATCCGATGGATGTCGCCCGGGCCATCGCCGCCCTGATCGCCCAGCCGGCCGGGGACCGTCCCCTGCGCCAGCCGGTCGCTCCGGACACGACCGTGACCACGGCGGTCAATCAGGCCATGTCCGACATCCAGGACCGGGTGCTCTCCCGCGGCCCCTACGCCGCCTGGCGGGCCGCGGTGAAGGGCTGAGTCGCGGTTTCCGGTTGCCTCCTGCGGCGGCGGCGCCAAACTCCGCCGCCAAGAGGAAACCCCAGGTCCGGTCAGGAGTACGACCCGCATGACGCCCCCAGATGACGCCGCCCCCGTCCGCACCCTCGACAAGGACCTGCCGGTGGGCCGCCACCCGATGCAGCTTTATTCATTGGGCACGCCCACTGGCCAGAAGGTGACGATCCTGCTGGAGGAGCTTTTCGCGCTGGGCCACAAGGGCGCCGAATATGACGCCTGGCTGATCCGCATTGGCGAAGG
>JBJTEN010000060.1:0-2757 GCA_046092925.1 Phenylobacterium sp.
GGGCCACTGTGGTCCTGAACGAAATGGTGCGGGATCCGGCCACCCCTGCGCGGAGGGCCTGCTCAGCGGAAAGCTGGATGGGCAGGTCCAAAGTCGTCTCGACGATCAGATCCTCGGTCGGTTCGCCGACGAGGCTCCGAACCTGCTCGTCCACCCAGTCTGTGAAGTACTGGGCTCTCTGGCTTGCGAGGGTCGGGTTGACCCGGACGGGGGTCTGGATGGCCTCCGCCCTTTGGGCGGGCGTGATCGCGCCAGACCGCACCATTTCGTTCAGGACCACAGTGGCCCGGCGGGCGGCCCGGTCCGCCGAGGAGACGGGACTGTACCGCGACGGCCCCTTCATCATACCGGCGCGCAGGGCGCTCTCGCCGATGGTGAGTTTCTCGGCCGGCTTTCCGAAGTACCGCTGCGACGCCGCTTCGATCCCATAGGCGCCGGCGCCGAAGTACACCCGGTTCAGGTAGAGCGCGAGTATCTCCTTCTTTGTGAACTTGGTCTCCAGCCAGATGGCCAGGACGAGTTCCTGCGCCTTGCGGCGATAGGTCTGGTCCATGGTCAGGAACAGATTCCGTGCCAGTTGCTGGGTGATCGTCGACCCGCCCCGGAGAGGACCGTCGCCTCGGCTGGTCAGGTTGTAGATCTGGCTGCGGACAATGCCCCAGGGGTTGAACCCGAAATGCCAGTAGAACCACCGGTCCTCGATGGCGATGAAGGCGGCCGGCACATAGGCAGGCAGCTTGTCCAGATCGACCGGCGGCGCATACTGGCTGCCCCGGACCGAGACCAGTGCTCCGGAGCGGTCAAGGTAGGAGATCGAGGGCTGGCGACGCGCCTCGTTCAGGTTGGAGGTGTCCGGGAGATCGGCGGCGAACACCGCCAGGAAGGCCAGGGCGAAGATCAGGGCCCAGACCGTAAGAACTGCGCCCCAGTAGATGATGCCCTGAAGGGGGGTCCTGCCCCGCCTGGGCGGCCCCTCCCGGGGGGCGGATCTGGCCATGAACCTCTGTCTCCGAACGGATCGGCGCCCCGCCGCGAACCGGTCGAGGCATACACCGGCGCGTCGACTCGCGCGACAGGATTGCCGCCTGCGCCGAAAGCCTCTTCCCAAGTCCGCCAGCCCGCGGCAAGAGGCCGGCCCATGAACCCGCCCCCGCAATCCCACGAGGCCCGCCTGGCGGCTGCACCTTCAGACGCGGCCGGGGTGGCCGCCCTCGTCCAGTCGCGGCTCTCGGAGCTGGCCGGGGACGATGTCCGGCCCGTCTCCCTGGCCCTCGACTTCGGTCCCGCTTGCGGCGAGGCCGGGACGGCGAGGCTGGAGTCGTGGGTGGATCGGCGGACGCGATCCCTGGCCTTCGTAAGGGCGTGTCTGACGACCCCGGATGGACGCGTGATCGCCGCCGGCTCCGCCATCTTCAGCCGCCCTCCGGAGTCCTCCTGACATCCTCTGCTCGCCTTCGGTTGCGACGCCGAAGGCTGCATGATATCAGACGCGCGGCTTCGGGCCGGGGGTTCTGAACAGGGCTGACGGCGTCTGTGCTTTTCCAAGCGCTTTCAAGCCTTTAGCTGTCGGAATCCTCTTCCGGCGGCTGTGACACACGCATCGGGCAGGCGGAGCAAGTGGCGGACGATTCCAGGACTTCAGATGTGGGCGCGCGTTACGCCCGGGCCCTTTTCGATCTCGCGAACGAGACCGCGACGATCAGGGCTGTCGCCGACGACATCGCGTCTTTGCGTCGCATGCGCGCAGACTCGTCTGACCTGAGGACCCTCCTGGCCTCCCCCGCCTTCACCTCCGCCGACAAGGTCAACGCCCTCGGCGCCCTCGCGGCGAAGGCCGGGTTTTCGGAAATGACCCGCAAGTTCCTGGGCCTTCTGGCCTCCAACGGCCGGGCCGCCGCCCTGCCGGACGTGATCACGGCTTTCGAGGCTCTCGACGCCGCCGCCCGCGGCGCCGTGTCCGCCGTCGTGACCACCGCCGCGCCGATGAGCGCCGCCCAGGGCAAGGCCGTGGCCGCCGCCCTGCAGTCGGCCCTCGGCAAGGCCCCCGAGATCGAGACCCGCGTGGATCCCGCCCTCCTTGGCGGCATTCGCGTCCGGGTTGGTTCCAAGCTCTTCGACGCTTCGCTTCGCTCGAAGCTCGATTCCCTCAAGTTCGCCCTGAAGAGAGCGTAAGCCATGGATATCCGCGCCGCCGAAATTTCGGCCATCCTGAAGTCTCAGATCGCCAGCTTCGGCCAGGACGCCGATGTCTCCGACGTCGGGCAGGTCCTGTCCGTCGGCGACGGCATCGCCCGGGTCTTCGGCCTGGACAACGTCCAGTCCGGTGAAATGGTCGAATTCCCCAAAGCCGGCGTGAAGGGCATGGCCCTGAACCTCGAGCGCGACAATGTCGGGGTCGTGATCTTCGGCGAGGACCGGTCCATCGCCGAGGGCGACGAGGTCCGCCGCCTCTCCGAGATCGTGGACGTGCCGGTTGGCAAGGGCCTGCTCGGCCGCGTGGTGAACCCGCTGGGGGAGCCCATCGACGGCAAGGGTCCGATCAAGAACGTGGCCGAACGCCGCCGGGTGGACGTGAAGGCGCCGGGCATCATCCCGCGGAAGTCGGTGCACGAGCCGGTGCAGACCGGCCTGAAGGCCATCGACACCCTGATCCCGATCGGCCGCGGCCAGCGCGAGCTGATCATCGGCGACCGCCAGACCGGCAAGACCGCCGTGGCCGTCGACACCATCCTGAACCAGAAGGCGATGAACGCCGGC
>JBJTEN010000061.1:0-12297 GCA_046092925.1 Phenylobacterium sp.
GGCTTCCTGGGCGCGCCCCGCCTGCTGCGCCTCGAGCCCCTTGGCGTAGGTTTCCGACGCCTTGGCGGACTGGCTCAATGTCCAGGCGCGATGCCCCTGCCATGCGCCGACCCCGACGAGAGCCAGAGCCACGAGGCCGACCGCCCAGGGCAGGACCTTCAGCGCCAGGGCGCGATAGCGGTCGGAGCGAATCTGCTCCTCGACCTCCTCGAAAACGTCGACCACTCTGGAGACTCCGCATTGGGCGCCGCGACCCGGCGCGGCGGAAACTATAGCGCCGCCCGGTTCGCCGCAACGGGCGGACCCTGCAGGCGCCACGTGGCGGAAGCGTGGCGGCCGGGATCAGCCGGCCGGAATGTCCACAACGGGCGCGCCCGGACGGCGCTTCGAGGAGAAGTAGGTCTCACCTGACCCGGGGAAACGGCGGTGGGCGACGTCCTCTGAGTAGCGCTCCACCGCACTGGAGACGAGGGCGCGGAGATCCGCATAACGGCGGACAAAACGGGGGGACCGCTCGAAGAGACCCAGCATATCCTCGGTCACCAGAATCTGACCATCGCAGGCGGCGGAGGCCCCGATGCCGATGATCGGGACGGGACTCTGAGCCGTGATCTCTGCAGCCAGGGATTCGGCGACTCCTTCCACGACAATCGCGAAGACACCGGCGTCTACGGCGCCCCTCATCTCTTCAAGAATCTGGAGGCGCTCGGCCTCCTCGCGGCCCCGGGCGCGAAAGCCCCCCTCGACCAGGACCGCCTGGGGCCGCAGACCGACATGGCCCATGACAGGCACCCCACGCTCGACCAGATATCTGACATTGGGAATGACAGCGGGGGCGCACTCCACCTTCACCGCCTGCGCGCCGGTGTCCTGCAGAATCCGAACGGCGTTGGCGAAGGCTGACTCAGGCGCGCCCTCGCAGGACCCGAAGGGCATGTCCACCACGACCAGGGCTCGCCGGGATCCCCGCATCACCGCCTGGCCATGCAGGATCATCATGTCGAGGGTCACGCCCACCGTGCTGGGCAGGCCGTGAACCACCATGCCGACGGAGTCCCCCACCAGGAGGACATCGCAGTGCGGGTCCAGGAGCTTGGCCATCGGCGCGGTGTACGCCGTCAGGCAGACCAGGGGCGCGCCGCCCTTGCGGTGACGAATATCCCCGACGCTGATGCGGCTCTCCGCCGCAGACGCATGCGCCGACATGGTTTCAGACCTCCTCGAGGACCCTCGCGAACGCCAGCCCGAGAAGAGCCAGAACGCCGGCGAGGGCGACAGGTTCGATCACCCGTGCCCCTATGGAACCATATAGGAGATCGAGCCGGGAATTCCCAGCGAGCCTGCCAAAGAGCGCCTCGGCATGCCGCTCTGGAAACTGGGCCTCTGTCAGGCTGCGAAGAGCGATCACCACCCCGGTGAGCCCGGCCAGGCCGAGCACCATGGCCCGGAAACGTCGCCGGCGGATGATGCGCCTACGGATGCGGGCCTCCAGCTCGAGGGCCTGCAGGCCAGGCGCCGGTGTCTCAAAGAGGCTGTCGAGCCGGCGTGAGGACTCGGAGGTCTCGGTGTCTTGGGTCTCGGTCATCAGGGGGTTCCCAGGTCCTGCCGCAGGCGCTCAAGCCCACGTGCGATATGCGACTTCACAGTCCCCTCCGGCAAGCTCAGGGCGCTTGCGATTTCCGCCCCGGTGTAGCCCGCCCCGTGCTGCAGGCTCACGCAGAGACGCTGGGCTTCCGGAAGTCGCGCCAATGCGGCGTCCAGGTCCAGGCGCCTTCCGGTATCCGGCGCCGGCGCATAGGCTTCAGGCGCCTCGTCCAGGGACTCGAACCGGCGGCTGGCGCGCAGGGTGCGCAGGTAACGCCGGGCGGCGATCCTGCGCACCCACCCGCCGAAGGCGCCGTCGCCTCGGTAGTCGGCGATGCGTTCGAAGGCGGCGACCATCGCGTCCTGAGCCAGGTCATCGGCAAGGTCTGGAGGAGCCCCGAGCCGTCGCAGGAAGCTACGCAACGAGGCCAGGTTCCGCCGGACGAGGCCTGCGAACGCCTCGATGTCGCCGGTTGCGGCGCGGCCGGCGAGAGGCCGGTCCAGAGACTCTTCCGAGGAGGGTGTCGACGGTACAGACACAGGTCACGAGGATTTGCGACCCAGGAAGTGCAGGAGCACCCCTGCAATGCCGATGCAGCCGGGAATGGCGGCGACACCGGTCAAGACCGTGCGGGCCTCGGTCTCGACGGCGCCCATGACCTGCCCGAAGATGGCGAGGCCGACCCCTACGGAGAGGGCGATCAGGCCCCAACGAAGGTCGCTGGGCTTCTGGGAGTCGGGATCCCGGTTGGTGATCAGGTCCACGAGCTCAGGCGGCAGGGGCTGACCCTGTTTCATGGCCATCTCGATGGTCTCGTGAACCCGGGAGCGCCTGCGCATGTTCAGGTACTGGCTGCCAAGGACGATCGCCGCGATGGACCCAAAGATAATGAAGGTTTCAAGCACTTCTCCGAACATGATGGCGTTCCTTTTCGCAATCGGGCCCTCAATGAACCCCACGAGTAAAGGAGCCTCCAGCGCCGGCTGCAGATGCAACACATTCGTTCACGTCTTCGTGAGGATCGATACGCCCAGGGCGCGCGCGCGGACCCGCGGCCTCGACTTGCATGATGTTATTACATAACATATGCCGGATCAGATTTCTTCAGGCAAAGCCCATGCATCCCCAGAGTCTCCTCGCAAGTTCCGCCGTCGGCGCTCTTATCGCTCTCGCCGCCGTCCCCGCGCAGGCGCAGTCTGAACCGTCCACGGTCGACGAGCTTGTGGTGACGGCCGCCCCATACGCGGTCTCCCTGGACACGATCACTACAAGTGTAAACCTCCTCTCCGCCGAGAAGATCAGCCTCGCCCCTCCTGCTGGCATCGGCGACCTTCTCTCCGGCCTTCCAGGCCTGAGGTCTACGGCTTACGGCCCCGGCGCCAGCCGTCCGGTCATCCGCGGCCTTGCCGGTCCCCGGGTCCTCCTGCTTCAGAATGGCGTCGGTATGGTCGACGCCAGTTCCCTGTCTCCCGACCACGCCGTGCCCACTGAGGCCGGTCAGGCAAGCCGGATCGAAGTGCTCCGGGGGCCATCGACCCTCGCCTACGGAGGGTCCGGCATAGGAGGTGTCGTCAATGTCCTGGACGACAGGGTGCCCTCCCGACGACCTGATGGGCGGATGGAAGGCCGCGGCGCGATCTCCTGGTCATCTGCCGACAACGGCCGGGCTGCTTCCGGCGCCGCGATGGTGGACGCCGGTCCTCTTGTCCTCGTCTTCGACGGATCTACGCGGCGATCCGACGACTACGCCACGCCGGTGAGGCCGGTGTCCGATCGCCTCGCTGCGGAGGAAGGCCTGGTTCGGTCGGCTGACAAGACCCTGAGAAACGTTTCGCTGGAGGCCGACGCCTGGGGCCTGGGAGCTTCCCTGGTCGGGGATGATGGCGGCTTCATCGGCCTCTCGGTTAAGAGAACTGACACAGGCTACGGGCTGCCCTTCGAGCAGATCGTCAGCGACTCCGAGCCCGAATTGATCCGGCTTCACATGAAGCAGACCCGCTGGGACCTGAGAGGTGAGACCCCCGTCCACGACGGCTGGATCGAAAAGGTCCGGCTGGCTGTGGGGCGGGCCGACTACGAGCACGCGGAGATCAAGATCGAAGAAGGCAAGGCCGGCACGCGCTTCCTGTCCGACGGCACGGAAGGTCGTGTCGAGCTGGTCATGCGGGGATCGCCGGGCCGCCAGGGCGCCTTCGGGCTCCAGGCGCTGACCCGTAACTTCGAGGCGATTGGCGAAGAGGCCTTCATACCCGGCGTTGAGATCAACGAGATGGGGGCCTTCACCCTTCAGAGGTTCGAGTTCGACCAGTTCGGGCTGGACGCAGGTCTGCGGATTGACGCTCGCGAACTGCGCGCGGAACTGGACGGTCGTGAGACCAGTCCGCCGGGGATCGAGGCGGGGCTCGACTGGAGCAAGACGCCGGATACCCGCTCCTTCACGAATGTCTCGGCCTCTGCGGGCGCCTTCTGGCGGCCGTCAGACGCGCTCTTTCTGGCCCTGACCCTGTCTCTCAGCGGGCGCGCGCCAACCGAGTTTGAACTCTTCGCCGACGGCCCTCACGAGGGTACGGCAACCTGGGAAGTCGGCGACCCGACCCTGTCCTCGGAAGAGGCGCTGTCCCTCGAGGCCACCCTGCGCTGGACAGGCGACTCCACCCGGGTTCAGGCTCACGCCTGGACCGCACGTTATGACGGCTTCATCGAGGAGAGGCCGACAGGTGAGGTCTATGATGACCTTCCGGTCTTCAATTTCCGGCAGACCGATGCGGACTTCGTGGGTCTGGAGATCGAAGCGACTCAGACCCTGCTCACCCGGGCTGAGGGTCGCCTGGTGGCGAGCCTGTCCGGCGATGTCGTTCGAGGCGACACAGATCAAGGGCCGCCGCCCCGCATTCCCGCCTTCGGCGTCACGGGAGAGCTTTCCTGGGAATCGGAGACCCTAGATGCGGCGGTCGAGATCCGTCATGTCGGAGATCAGACCCGGACCGCGCCCTTCGAGCTTGAGACGGACGGCTATACCGCGATCAACGCGAGCCTGGCCTGGCGGCCGATGGCCGACACCCCGGTCACGGTCAGCCTTCGCGGACGCAACCTGACCGACGCCGAAATCCGGGAGCACGCCTCCTACCTGAAGGACATAGCTCCATCCCCGGGGCGGTCAGTCTCTCTGGGACTGGCCTTCACCTTCTGAGTTCACCCCTTCCTGCGGCGCCAGGCGCCCCGCCAGAGGGCGACCGCCGTGACGGCGCCGTACACCGCCATGCCCAGAGCTATGCAGGCTTAGACGGCGCCGAGCTGCGGCTGAGGCTGACCCATGACCAGCGCGGCCCCGCCGACGCAGATCCCGAACCTCAGGAGGGTGGCGATGATGGGCCACAGGATGGCGCCGGCCCCCTGTGACGCGAAGTAGAGGGCCAGGCCCAGACCCTGGAGGGCGAAGACCGGACCGACGATATGCAGGTACAGCGCGCCGGCCGCCAGACTGGTGGGATCCCGGGTGAAGAGACCGGTCCAGAGGCCGGGCGCCACCGCGAGGACAAGACCAACGGCCCCGGCAAGGGCCGCCGCCACTCCGCCGCCGATCCATCCGATGCGCTCGGCGCGCGCCACCTGACCAGCGCCCATATTGACCCCGACCAGGGCTGTCAGCGCCGCCCCGATCCCGAAGACCAGGGGGACGAGCAGGAACTCGACCCGGGCCACGATCCCATACCCCGCAAGGGTCTCCAGCCCGAAGCGCCCGATCAGGGTGTTGAGGATGGCGATGGTCAGCACGGTCGAGACCGGTGAAAGGGAGGCCAGGGCGCCGACCCGGAGAATGTCTGCGAAGTACGCCAGCCGGAGACGGCAGGCCTGCAGGGTCAGCCTTATGGCCCGACCGGGCTTCAGGAGCCGCCAGATCAAGACAAGGGAACTCCCGGCGGCAACCAGGATCACGGCGACGGCGGACCCCTTCAGTCCCAGGCCAGGCAGGCCCAGCCCACCCAGCATGAGGACCCCGGACAAAGGAATCTGCACCAGTGAGCCGATGATCATCAGCCTTGCAGGAAACTGCATGTCGCCGGTCCCGCGCACGACAGAGGTCAGGAGGGCCGAGATCCAGATTGGCGCTACGCCGAGGAACAGGACGGCCCCATATGCATGGGCTTCGGCGACCACCTCGGCCGGGGCGCCCGTGGCGACGAGAAGCTTATGGCCGAAGCCTGCATACAGGACCCCGAAGACGAGGCTCGCGAGGCCCGCGAGGGCGAGGGCATGCCAGATGAAGGCGTTCGCCGCCGCGCCGTCGCCACGACCGAGGGCTCGGGCCACGGAACTCGAGACCGCTCCCCCCAGGGCGCCGTTGGCCAGCATCTGCATTAGCATCAGGGCCGGAAGCATCAGGGCCATGGCCGCCAGGGGGACGAGGCCCAACCGGGCGATGAAGCCGGTCTCGGCCATGGAAACCCCCGCCTGGACCAGGAAGGCAAGCGCGCTGGGGCCCGCCATCCGGGCGATCAGGCGAAGGGGCGGGTCGACGAGAAGTGCCGAGGCTGCAGGAGCAGAGGTCACGACAGGGCCTTTCGGACCCGGCGGAGGTCGACCTCCAGGAGACGCCAGGTATCGGCGCCAATGCGCTCCAGGGTCATCGCCTGGGCGCGGCGCCAGGCCTCGCGACCCGCGACCAGGCGCGCCCGACCCGCCTCGGTGATGGCCACGCGCCGGACCCGGGCGTCGCCCGGATCCGCCTCACGGACCACCAGCCCCGCCCCTTCGAGGGGCGAGAGGTTCCGGGTCAGTGTGGTGCGATCCATGTAAAGCCCCTGGGCGAGTACGGACATGGCGACACCGCCGCCCGACGCCTCCAGGTGCTGGAGGATGGGGAACTGCCCGCGGCTGAGGCCGCAGCGCCGAAGCTCCTCGGCATAGACGCCCGCCACCAGACGCGCGGTCTTCTGAAGATTGTGGCTTACGCAGTGGATGGGATTGAGGAGATCGTCGGTCGGGTCCATCAGGGAGTCCATTGAGTGTAATTACACGTTATCTGCGCCGACTGACCAAGGTCAACGCCGCCCCGTCATCCCTTGGCGCTGATTGACAGACCCCTGGCTCTTCGGTGATGTTTACGTCGTAAATGGTTCATGATCTTGGCGTCGAGGCCCTCCCCATGTCTGTCATTCGTCGGCGTCTCCTTGCCGCAACAGGCCTCCTCCTTCCAACAGCGGCCCGCGCCGCACCGGCGCCCAGCCTGGCCGGGCTCCTGCCCGAGACGGCCTTTCATCCTGGCGGGGTCCTGGTTGCCTACCGCACGCGGGACAGCCGGACCTTTGAAACGACCAGAGGCGATCTTGGGGTCGACACTCCCTACTTCGCGGCGTCGACAACCAAGCTTTATGCAACCGCCATTCTCCTGCAGATGGTCCAGGAGGGGAGGCTCGATCTGGACTCCCCGTTCCGAAAGCTCCTGCCCGGCCCCGAGACCGCTCAGCTCAACCGCTTTGGCGGCGAGGACCGGACCGACGCCATCACCCTCCGACATCTCATGTCCCATACCAGCGGCCTCGCGGACTTCTTTGAGCCAGACAACGCCAAGACCGGGCTCTTCGCCGACCTGACCAGGGGCAAGGACCGGGCCCTGACCTTTCCCGAGGCGATGGAGATCACCCGGCGCCTGGGAGCCCGCGCCGCGCCAGGAAGCCTGGACCGGGCCCATTATTCGGACTCGAACTACCAGATCCTCGGCAAGGTTATCGAGCAAGCGGACGGATCGCCCTTCGCCAAGGTCTTCGAGCGACGGATTGCAGAGCCCCTGGAGCTCCAGCGCACATGGATTTACTCGGACCCCGCCGACATGCGGCCCAGGCCGCTCCGCTACCGGGACAGGGATCTCAGCATCCCGAACGCCAGGGTCTTTTCGCAGGCGGACGGCGGTGTCGTCACCACGGCCCGGGAGGCCCTGGTCTTCCTCCGTGGCGTCTTCGAGGGCGCCCTGTTCGACAGAAAACGGCTCGACGCCCTCCAGGACTTCCGGCCCATGTTCTTTCCGCTGGAATACGGGACCGGCATGATGCGCTTCCAGCTGCCGGCCGCCATGACCGGGTTCCGCAAGCTGGCGCCGCTGATCGGCCATTCCGGCCTGTCTGGCGCGGTGATATTCCACAGCCCGGCCAACGGCCTCTACCTGGCGGGAACCGTGAACCAGATCGACAAGCGATCAACCGTCTTCCAGATGATGGCGAGGGCGGCGCTCCAGTTGAGCACGGACGGATGACGGCGTCAGACCCGGTCGACTCCGGGGCCGCCCTCAAGCCCCCATCCAGGTCGGACGAGAAACCGCGAACCCGGTCGCAGGCCGGCCATCCTGTCCACGCGGAACGTCCTCATGTCCCGGCGAAGCTCACACCAGGCGATCAGGTGCACTCCCTTCCGACCCGAAACCAGCCGGAGAGGACGCACCCGGCGGCGTGAAGAGAAGCCCGATTGGTCGCTGTAGGAGAAGGAGACCCTGAGACGACGGGCAATGGCCGCTTCCAGGCGCGACGGCGCCCTGGGCGGAGGCTCGCCACCGGTTCCGGGAAACCATAGCGCGTCGATAGACATCACCCTGACCGTCTCCGAAGCGCCGTGTAGGGTCCGGCGCGGTGAGGGGCGCAGGAAAGCACGGGCCACCTGACGGCGGCCAGACCGGAAGCGTCTTCGCCCCAGTCCTTAGACATCGAAGCTTACCCCCTGGGCCAGCGGCAGGGCCGAGCCGTAGTTGATCGTATTGGTCGCCCTGCGCATGTAGGCCTTCCAGCTGTCGGAGCCGGACTCCCTGCCCCCGCCCGTGTCCTTCTCGCCGCCGAAGGCGCCGCCGATCTCAGCCCCGGACGGCCCGATGTTGACGTTGGCGATGCCACAGTCCGAGCCCTCCGCCGACAGGAAGCGCTCGGCCTCCTGCAGGTCCCGGGTGAAGATCGAGGACGACAGGCCCTGGGGCGCCGCGTTCTGCGCTGCAATCGCCTCTGCGAGGTCGTGGTAACGCATCACATAGAGGATGGGAGCGAAGGTTTCGCGCAGGACCACCTCGGCCTGGCCGGGCATCTCCACGAGGGCGGGACGGACAAAGACCCCGGGCCGGTCCAGAGGCTCGCCTCCGTGAATCCGCCCGCCGGCCCGCCCGGCCTCGGCCAGGGCCGCCGTCATGGCCTCCCCGGCTGCGCGATCGATCAGCGGGCCGACCAGGACCCCCTCCTCCCGCGGGTCGCCAACCTTGACCCCGGCGTAGATCGCCTTCAACCGGGAGAGAACCTCATCGTACCGGGTCTCATGGACGAACAGGCGGCGCAGGGTGGTGCACCTCTGGCCGGCCGTGCCCATGGCGGAAAAGGCGACCGCCCGCACCACCAGCTCCAGGTCGGCGCTGGGGGCGAGGATGGCGGCATTGTTGCCACCCAGCTCCAGCAAGGCCCGCGCGAAACGGACGGCCACGCGCGGCGCCACCTTCCGCCCCATGGCGGTGGAGCCCGTCGCGGAGACAAGCGGAACGCGCGGATCGTCCACAAGGACAGCGCCGATGTCCGCCCCGCCCTGAAGGAGAACGCAGAGGTTCTCCGGCGCGTCCGGGCCGAAACGCCCGGCGGCGCGCTCGAAAAGGGCCTGGACCGCAAGTGCGGTCAGCGGGGTCTTCTCCGAGGGCTTCCAGGCCACCGCGTTGCCACAGACGAGGGCCAGCGCCGCATTCCAGGACCAGACCGCCACGGGGAAGTTGAAAGCCGAGATCACCCCCACCACGCCAAGCGGGTGCCAGGTCTCCATCATCCGGTGGTCCGGGCGCTCGGTGGCCAGTGTCAGGCCATAGAGCTGGCGGGACAGGCCCACGGCGAAGTCGCAGATGTCGATCATCTCCTGGACCTCGCCGAGGCCCTCAGACACGACCTTGCCCGCCTCCAGGGTGACCAGGCGACCCAGGTCCGCCTTCGCAGCGCGCAGCTCTTCGCCGAACAGGCGAACCAGTTCTCCTCGTCTGGGCGCAGGGACCCGACGCCAGGCGAGGAAGGCCCGGTGCGCCGCCTCTATGCGTCCCGCCGCCGCCTCAGGGCTGACGCCTGGCGTCCGGCAGATCATCTCTCCGGTGATCGGAGAACAGGCGATGAGGTCGCCTCCGGATAGGAGCTCGAGCGCGACGCCGAGGCGGCTGAGAATCTCGAGGGCTTCGCGGGTCGGGGTTTGCAGGATGGCGGACATGGACCCCCTCAAGCCACCCGGACGCCCGGCAGGAGGCCGGGGTCGGCGGCGGCGTAGTTGCGACCGAACCGGTTGGCCAGGAAGGCGGCCAGTGGAATCTGTTCCTGCCGCACAAAGCCCGCCTGCGGAAGATCGCCGGAGGCCAGCATGTCCAGCACCGCGCAGATCGCCGAGGCCGTCGTGATCTGGATGCCGCTTCGCATCACCCCCTCGACGGGAGCGGCGTAGATCTTGTTGGCGTAGCTGACCTGCACCAGGGCGTCGTGCTTGCGGCCGCTGACCGGCACAAAGATGACCACCACGTCCTGGAGGGTCGAGGGCACGGCGTTCTCGAGAATCTCCTTCAGGAGTTCCCGCCGGTCGCGAAGGCCCAGGTCGTGCAGCAGGGTCTTCATGATCGCCGCATGCCCGGGATAGCGGATGGTCCGGTAGTTGAGGTTGCGCACCCTCCCCGCCAGGGTCTCGCAGAGGGTTCCCAGCCCGCCTGAGGTGTTGAAGGCCTCGTAGGTCACGCCGTCGAGGGAGAACTCCTCCCGCTCCTCCAGGGCCTGTGTCTCGCGCAGGCGGCTGTCGACGATCGCCTCGCAGGGCTCGCAATACTCGTTGATGACCCCGTCCGTGCTCCAGGTGATGTTGTAGTTCAACGTGTTGCTGGGAAACTGAGGCAGGGCCCCCACGCGCAGCCGGACGTCCTCCAGCGTATCGAACTGAGAGGCGAGGTCGTGGGCCACGATGCTGATGAAGCCTGGCGCCAGCCCGCACTGCGGGATGAAGGCGCAGGGCGCGTCCTCGGCCAGGGCCTTGACCTCCCGGGTGCTGGCGACGTCCTCGGTGAGGTCGAGGGAGTGGACGCCCGCCTTGTGGGCGGCGCGGGCGACCGCCGTGGTGACGTGGTAGGGTGCGGCGTTGAGGACGGCGAAGGCGCCCTTCAGGGCCTCGGTGAAGTCCTCGCTGCGGACATCCATCCGCCGCCGGGCCACCGGGCGACGCGTGGCAAGGCGCGTGAGATTCTCGGCGGAGGCGTCGTAGACGTCGACCTCATAGTCTCCGGACCCCGCCAGAAGGTCGGCGATCACCCCGCCGATCTTGCCTGCCCCGACAATCGCCACGCGCTTCATGATCCGACTCCCCGGGGCTTCCGCACCTCATCCCAGTGGGACGGATGCGACTGACGGTGTACAGGTGCAAACCGTTTATTCGCAGGGCGCTTTACGGCGTTCCGCCGGAGGAAACCGACGAAATGGAATTGGATGACATCGATCAGGCCCTTCTGGTCGCCCTTCGCGAGAACGCCCGGGCGAGCACGGCGGACCTCGCCCGGCGGGTGGGCCGCTCGCGCACCACGGTCCAGGGCCGGCTGGAGCGCCTGGAGCGTACCGGCGTGATCCGGGGCTATTCCCTGCGACTGTCGGACGCCCTGGAGGACGGAGCGGTGCGGGCGCACGTGCTCATCAAGGTGGCGCCCCGGGAGTCCCGCGCCGTCGAGGCCGCGGCCCGCGCCCTGCCCCAGGTCCGGGAACTGCATTCCGTCAGCGGGGAGTATGACATGATCGCCATAGCCTCTGCGGCGAACGTCGCGGAGCTGGACGCCGCCATTGATCGCATTGGCCTGATGCCGGGCGTCGAGCGCACCAACTCCGCCATCGTTCTGGCGACACGGTTCCGAAGGTAGTGCGCGCAAGGAGCGCACCGCCTCAACCCGTCAGCGCACCAGATGCCACTCGGTCTGGCGACCTGCGAGGTACCGCACCTGGCTTCCGTCGAAGAGGGCGCTCTGCTCCAGCTTCATGTGAACGAGCTGGCCGCCCCACTCCGGAACGGCGCGCCAGACAGCGCCCTCGATGGCGTAGGCCGTATCGGGATGAAGCCGCCAATCCCCTTGGACGGGTGTCGGACCCTGATTGTCCCACATGCCTATGGTCGGACCCGGGGCGTGACCGAAGAAGCCTATCGGGTGGCTGTAGACGCTCCCGCGGATGCCCGCCTTCCGGGAGGCCTCCAAAGTCCGGGCCAGGATCTCATTTCCGGTCCGGCCGGTGACGAAGGCGCCTGTCAGGAGGTCCTGCCAGCGATTGCCCTCGACCAGGGCGTCTCGCAGTCCCGCAGGCGGCTGAGTTTCGTTCAGGCGCAGGACATAGCCCATTTCCTGGGTGTCCGTGCAGAGCTTGAGGTAACAGATTCCCACATCCGTATGCAGGACGTCGCCTCGCTGGATCACTCCTGACACGCCGCAGAAGCCTTCCTCGGCCCTGCAAGGGATTCCCCGGCGCTGCAGGTTCACATCCGGGAAGAACCAGATCGGCAGGCCCAGCGCCTCGAAACGGCTCCGGATGTACCAAGCGACCTCTGCAGTGGTGGTCACGCCCGGGGTGATGACCCTTCAGGAACTGGGTAAGCGTGCGCCACCCGAGCAACGGCATCACCTACACCTTCGACCAGCACCACGCAAGCCGTTGGCGGATGAGCGGATCGTCCGAGAGTCCACGCTCGCGCGCCATTGCCGCAAG
>JBJTEN010000062.1:0-2840 GCA_046092925.1 Phenylobacterium sp.
AAAGCGGATCCCTCTGTCCGGGAATGTTGCGCAGAGCGAAGTCGACGCCCTGGCGGGCCATCAGTTCGAAGGCCTCGAGGCCGGCGTCGGCGAGGCTCCGGGCGCGGGACAGAAGGGCGAGCGCCGCCTCGGGGCTCTCCAGCCCGACCATGGCGACGGCGCGGCCGGCGGGCCGGGGGAACAGCTTGACGCTGGCGGCCGTGATCACGCCGAGGGGGCCCTCCGCGCCGGACAGGAGCCCCCGCAGGTCGTAGCCGGTATTGTCCTTGCGTAGGCGCCTGAGGCCCCGCCAGACCTCTCCGCTGGGCAGCACCGCCTCAAGGCCGAGGACAAGGTCGCGGGCGGTCCCGAACCTCAGTACGGCGACGCCCCCGGCGTTGGTGGAGATGACCCCGCCGAGGGTCGCGGTTCCCTCAGAGGCGAGACTCAGGGGAAAGCGGCGCCCGGCCGCCTCGGCGGCGGCCTGGACCTCGGCCAGGGTGACTCCCGCCTCCGCGACAAGAACGTCATCCACCGGATCGACATCCCGTATGGCGCGCATCCGGCGGGTGGAGAGTAGGATTTCGCCCTGGGGAATCTGGCCGCCGACAAGGCCGGTATTGCCGCCCTGGACGACCAGGGGGGCGCCCTCTGCGGCGCAGAGCCTGACGATGG
Organism: Phenylobacterium sp.; assembly: GCA_046092925.1. Classification (GTDB taxonomy): domain Bacteria; phylum Pseudomonadota; class Alphaproteobacteria; order Caulobacterales; family Caulobacteraceae; genus Phenylobacterium. The sequence goes on from JBJTEN010000062.1 coordinate 655, forward strand.
CGGCGGTCTCCTCCGTCGAGGCCGGTGAAAGCATGAGGGGGGTGGCGCCGCTCCAGCGGTCACGCCACTCGACCAGCCATGGTGCGAGGATCTCCGGGTCGTCAGCCCAGCCCGCAGGCCCGACAAGGGCCTTGAGCCGGTCGAGAAAGGCGTCGGAAGGGGCGGAGGTCATGAGGGGAAGGTAGGCGCTCGGCGTCCGGGAAGCCAGAGCGCCGCGTTCATCCGACCGCGCCGGCGGCTCTCCGGAGGCGGTCATTGATAGCCTCGCCCAGGCCCTCGTGAGGGATGGGGGCGATGGCGATGCCGGCGGGGCGCCGGGCGTCCGCCTCGCGGAGGAAGGCGAAGAGGTTGGCGGCGGCCTCGACGAGATCGCCCGAGGGACTGAGGTTGAGGACGCCGGGGTCCCCGGGTGCGTCCCCGAAGGCGAGGTAGACCTCCCCCGACCGGAGGTCGCGGGCGTCTAGCCGGACCGGCGCCTCAGGAGCGTAGTGCCGGGTGAGCCGCCCCGGGGAACGGCGCGCATCGGCCTCCGCCTCGGCCAGGGGGCCCACCAGGGCCTCGACCTGGTCCCGGGTCACCCGGCCGGGGCGCAGGAGGCGCGGCGTGTCGAGCAGGGCGACGACGGTGGACTCCAGCCCCACCTCGCAGGGGCCGCCGTCCAGGGCGACCTCGGCGGCGTCGCCGGTCTCCTCGCAGGCGGCGGCGAAGGTGGTGGGGCTCGGCCGGCCGGACCGATTGGCCGAAGGTGCGGCCACGGGCCCGCCGAAGGCCGCGAGCACGGCGCGGGCAAGGGGATGAGCGGGGACCCGGACGGCCACGGTGTCCAGTCCGGCCCGGGCGAGATCACAGACCGCCCCGCCAGGCTGGACCGGCAGGACCAGGGTCAGGGGACCCGGCCAGAAGGCGGCGGCGAGGATCTCCGCGTCAGGGCCGAAGACTGCAATCCGGCGCGCAGCCTCCACGTCGGCGACGTGGGCGATAAGGGGGTTGAAGGCCGGTCGTCCCTTGGCCGCGTAGACCGAGGCGATGGCGCGCGGATCTCCGGCATCCGCGGCGAGGCCATAGACGGTCTCGGTGGGAAGGATGACGAGCCGGCCCTGACGAAGGGCGAGGGCCGCTGAAGCCGGTGAGCCTTTCTGAGGCGCGCTCACGCCCCCTCCCCCGCCGTCAGGGCCAGGAGGGCGAAGCTGGCCAGCCAGTGCTCGCCCATATAGTCGCCCGCCACATGCGGCAGGCTGGCCTCGAGGTGAATCCGGGCGGCGGCGCGGGCGGCCTCCGCGACGGGATCCCCGGTTTCGAGGGCGGAGGCGATGCTCCGCCAGCACCAGGCCCGGGACAGGTTGAGACCGTCCAGGTGGGCGATCTTGCCATCGCTGCGGTCACTGACGCTGGCGGGGGTGAAGAGGCTGGCGGGCGCGCCCTCGGCGGCCCGCGGCAGGAAGCTGGCGAACCAGGCGCGGAAGTCGTCGCAGGGGAGCACCCGGCGAAGGCACTCGGCCTCCATCAGGGCGGGCGACAGGAAGTCCTCGCCGGAGGGCTCCCAGGCCTGGCAGTCCCGGTCCCCGGCGTACCAGGACATGGCCTTGGCCCGGAGCAGGTCGCCAAGTTCGCTGTCTCCGGCCGACGCGGCGTAGTCGAGGGCCAGGGCCAGGGCGAAGGCCGTAGAGGAATGCACCCCCGTGCGAACCGGGTAGGCGGCGAGGGGCAGGTGGGTCCGGAACCGGTCGGCGAAGTCGGCGGCCAGGGGGGCGAGGCGCGTCGCCCAGGGACCGTCGAGCCCGAGGAGCTCGGCCTGCAGCTTGAGAAGCCAGGCCCAGCCATAGGGCCGCTCGAAGCCCCGGGCCGTGGGCCGGCGCAGGAAGGCGCGCTCGCCCTCCACGGCATCCTCCGTGAAGGCCTGGGCGAAGCGGGCGTCGATCTCGGCGGCGACAGGGTGGTCGGGGAAGCGGCGACGCACCGCCGCAAGGGTCCAGTAGCCGTGGACGCAGGAGTGCCAGTCGAAGCTGCCGAAGAAGATCGGGTGCAGGCGGCGGGGCGTCGCCAGATCGTCCTCGCCGGAGAGCACCTGGTCCAGCTTGTAGGGCCAGGGCCGGGTGACGTGCCCGAGGGCGATCCGGGCGAAGCCGGCGGCGATCTCAGGGGTGAGCCGGGAAGGCGAGGACATGCATCAGGACCGTGTTGACGAG
>JBJTEN010000063.1:0-3632 GCA_046092925.1 Phenylobacterium sp.
TGACCACGCCCTTGTCCAGGTGCAGCCGACCGAGCGTCCGCACCAGGTCGTCGACCGCCTCCGCCACGGGGGTCGACACGCCGGCCCCGGGGTGACGGGCGGCCGCGCGCGCCCTGCGCCGTTGATGGGCCACCTGGGTTCGGATGACGTGGGTCTGGGCGGCGACCAGGGCGGCCAGGTCCTGAGCGTCCCGGGTGGAGGCGGTGGACAGGACCGTAAGGGGTGTCTTGAGGGCGTGGGCGAGGTTCCCCACGTGCGCCCTCTGGCGCTCGAGCGAGTCCCTGTTGTGCCGGACCAGCGCGTTCAGCTGGTCGGCCAAGGGCGTCAGCTCCGCGGGGTAACGGCCGGCCAGCCCGTCCGCCCGTCCCGCCCGCAGATCGGAGATCTCCTGGCTGAGGGCGAAGAGAGGGCGAAGACCCAGTCGGACCTGAATGACGACGGCCGCCACGAGGCCCAGGGCGAGGAGACCGAAGACGGCTGCAGTGGCGGCGAAGAAGCGCCGGACATCGGCGTCGACGGGACGACGATCCTCCGCGGCCAGGACGATCACGGGTCCGTCTGCGCCAGGAAGAATGAGCCTCGTGGCGCGAATCCGAAGTCGCTGCCCTCCGGGACCGGCCGCAGCGTAGCTCAGGGCGCCGGAGGTCCGGACCTCGTGCTGACGGAGGGTCTCCGGCGACAGGGGAAGTTCGGTATCCCATAGGGACCTGGATCGGGCGAGAACCACGGACCCGGCCTCGTCGCGAACCCGGGACACCTGCCAGTACCGGCCCGAATAGACCCGCCTTGTCTTCAGGTCGCCCAGATCGCGGACAGCGACCCCGCCGGCGCGATCGGGCTGGGCTGCGGCGGCGAGGCTGTCCGTCAGGTCCGAGAGGCCCTGGTCAAAGCGCCTGAGGGCCGCCTGTTCGAAGAGAAGGCCCAGCAGTATCGCCGACGCAGCCAGAACGGCGGTCGACCAGACAGCCGCAAGGAGGATCAGGCGACGGACCAGGGAGGGGGTCGAGGGGGGCAAGGATCAGTCCGCCGGCCTGCCGGCCTCAAGTCGATAACCCAGGCCCCTCTGGGTCATGATGCGCTCGGGGCCGATCTTGCGACGCACCCGCCCGATGATGACCTCCATCGTGTTCGAGTCCCGGTCGAAATCCTGATCGTAGAGGTGCTCGATCAGCTCCGTCCGGCTGACCACACGCCCGGCGTGCATCAGGAGATAGTGCAGAAGGCGATGTTCAAGCGAGGTCAGGCGCACCGGCTCCCCGGCGAGGGTCACCCGCGCCGCGCCGGGATCGAGGACAAGGTCACCGCAGACGAGGCTGGCGCTGGCCCGCCCCGCCGACCGTCGCAGCAGGGCCCTCAGACGTGCGAGAAGCTCCGCGGTGTTGAAGGGCTTGGTGAGATAGTCGTCGCCCCCTGCGTCAAAGCCCGCGACCTTCTCCGACCACCCGTCGCGGGCGGTGAGGATCAGGACAGGCGCCGGGACGCCGCCGGCCCGCCAGCGTCTGAGGACGGCCACTCCGTCGAGACGCGGCAGACCGAGATCGAGCACCACGACGTCATAGGGTTCGGTTTCACCCAGGAAGGCGGCCTCTTCTCCATCCTTCGCAAGGTCGACGGCGTAGCCGGCAGCGACCAGGGAGCGCCTGAGGCTCTGCGCCAGGTCCGGATCATCTTCGGCCAGAAGGAGGCGCAAGACCTCAGTCTCCCCTCTGGTCGAGGATGCGCCCGCTCCGGGCGTCGACAATGAACACCACCACCCGGTTGTCCTGCGTCCGCCAGGTGACGAGGTAGACAGGGCGACCGTCGACGGTCTCGCCGAAACGGGTGTCGAGATGATCGCCCGGGGTGCGCGCCGCGATGAGGTCGAGAACCTGCGAGAGGGGCGCAAGGCGGCCATCGCGGACGGCGTCGAGCGCCCGGTCCTGGTCGGGTCGACGGACTGGCCCCTGGGCGTGCGCCGGTAGCGCCACCGTCAGCAGGACGCCGGCCGAAAGGAGAAGAAGGACGACTCTCCGGTGCATGATCACGTCCTGCACGACCCAGGCTGAATGCGAAATGAACCTGACTCAGCGGCGGCGCGGGACATAGGGCCGCTCTTCGCGCCACCGCGCGGCGAAGGCCTCGAGCTGAGAGTCCGGCGCATCGGGCAGCATGAGCTGGACCCTGGCGATCAGGTCCCCGCGCCCCCCGCGACCATCGGCAAGTCCCTTGCCCTTGAGGCGGAGGGACTGGCCCGAGCTCGCCCCTCGCGGGATCGTCAGGCTGACCGGCCCATCCGGCGTGGGCGCCTGGACCCGGCCGCCCAGCACGGCGTCGGGGATGGATACGGGAAGGTCCATGACCAGCTGCTCGCCATCCCGGCGGAAGACCGGGTGGGGGCGGATGACGAGCTCGATCAGGGCATCTCCCTTGCCCCCGCGGCCGGGCTCTCCATGGCCTCTGAGCCGAAGGGTCTGGCCCTCCACGGCGCCGACCGGGATGGTCACATCGAGGGTGCGGCCGTCCTGGAACGAAATCCGCTTCTTGGCGCCCAGTATGGCCTCTTCGAGGTCGATTTCGAGCCGGGCGCGGACATCCGGCCCGCGCGGGGCGAACCCCTGCCCCGCTCCGGGGCCGGCTCCCGGTCCTGCGCCGCTGCGCCCCCCGGCCCGTCCGGCCCTCCGGCCGAACATCTCGCCGAGGATGTCGCCGAAGTCTGACGCGTCAAATCCGCCCGGCCCGCCCCCGCCAAACGGGCCTCCCTGGCCCGGTCCGGCAAAGCCCCGGAAGACCTCCCGGCCCTCCGCGTCAATCTCCCCCGCGTCGAACCTTCGCCTCTTCTCTGCGTCTCCCAGGAGATCGAAGGCGGCGCTGACCTGCTTGAACCTGTCCTCGGCGGCCTTGTCGCCGGGATTGGCGTCAGGGTGGTGCTTCTTGGCCAGCTTGCGGAAGGCCTTGCGGACATCATCGGCCCCGGCGCTGCGCGGAACGCCGAGCACCTCGTAGGGATCTCGCGCCACGGGGCTCACCTCAGTCTGGGAAATTCACACGCTCGAAATTAGGGTCCGACGCGGATCGCGCAAGAGCAAGTGTTGCCAGAATGTCACTTCCGGCGGCGTGGGGACATCAGTCCCGGCGGCCCCTTTCCACGAGCAGGTCGGGCGCGGCGTGATCAATTATGTCGTTCTCGTGCACCAGGTCCGTCTCGCTGATCGTCTGGCCGCGCACGGAGACGCCAGCCCTGTGGACGCTTTCGGGATCGCCGCTGATCAGCGGATGCCAGTCGGCGAGGCCCCGGCCCTCATGGATCCGCCGGTAGGCGCAGGACTTCGGCATCCAGCCCAGTTGCGGAATGACGTCCGGCGTGAGGGCGATGCAGTCCGGGACCTCACGCTTCCGGTTGACGTAGTCCGAGCAGCGACAGGAGGCGGCGTCGAGCAGGCGGCAGTGCACGCGGGTGGGGATGATCTCGCCGGTGTCGGCGTCCTCGAACCGGATCAGGCAGCACAGGCCGCAACCGTCGCAGAGGCTCTCCCACTGCTGCGGCGTCATGCGGTCGAGGGGGGTGGTCTCCCAGAAGGGGCGGCTCATGTCGCCTGTCTAGCTCCGGGGCCGACGCCGCGCCAGTCCGGGGGTTGGAGGCCGGGGCCCCGGGG
>JBJTEN010000064.1:0-9635 GCA_046092925.1 Phenylobacterium sp.
AAATCGAAAACATGTTCGGCCGGATCAAGGACTGGAGACGCATCCACACCCGTTACGACCGATGCGCCCACACATTCATGTCCGCCATCTCCATAGCCGCAACCGTCATCTGGTGGTTGTGAACAATGAGTCCTGAGCCTAAGAGCCCGGCATGAGCGCGACCTTCGGTTTTCGGGACGTCGATCCCCGGGAGAAGCCCGGCCTGGTGCGCGGGGTCTTCGACCGCGTGGCGAGCCGCTATGACCTGATGAACGACGTGATGAGCGCGGGCGTCCACCGGCTCTGGAAGGACGCCGCGGCGGCGAGGCTCAACCCCCAGCCGGGCGAGACCATCGTCGACTGCGCCGGCGGCACCGGCGACATGGCCCGGCGTTTCGCAAACCTGGCGCGGCGGGCGCGGGACAGGCGCGGGGGCCTGGACGCCCGAATCCTGGTGATCGACTACAATGCCGAGATGATCGCCGCCGGCCGTGACAGGGGCCTGGAGCCGGAGATCGACTGGGCCGTCGGCGACGCCCAGCGCCTGCCCCTGCCCGACGCCTGCGCGGACGCCTACGTCATCAGCTTCGGCATCCGCAACGTCACCGACATCCCCGCCGCCCTGCGGGAGGCGCGACGCGTCCTGAAGCCGGGCGGCCGCTTTCTCTGCCTGGAGTTCTCCCGACCTCCCGCCCCGGCCCTGGCGCGACTCTACGACGCCTATTCCTTCCGGGTCATTCCGTTCATGGGCGAGCAGATCGCCGGCGACCGGGACTCCTACCAGTACCTGGTGGAAAGCATCCGCCGGTTTCCCGACCAGAAGACCTTCCAGTCGATGATCGAGGACGCGGGCTTCGGCCGGGCGGGCTACACCAACTTCACCGGCGGGGTCGCGGCCCTGCATCACGGCTGGGCGGTCTGAGGATGCTGGCGGGGCTGGCGGCGGCGGGGAGGCTGGCGGCGGCCGGATGGCGGCTTGCGCGCGCGGACGCCCTCCTGCCCCGGGAGTTGCGGCCCCTCTACCCGCCGGCCCTGGAGCGCATGTCGCGGCTGGCGGGGCTCTTCGCCGGCTCGGCGTCCAGACGCGGCCGGCCCGGCGAGCGCCTCGCCCACAGTCTTGAGGGCATGGGGCCGGTGGCCATCAAGCTGGGCCAGCTCCTGTCCACCCGGGCCGACATCTTCGGATCGGAGTTCGCCCAGGACCTGGCGCGGCTCAAGGACCGGCTGGATCCCTTTCCCCTGGTCGTTGCGCGCCGGGAGATCGCAGCCAGTCTCGGCCGTCCCGTCGAGACCCTCTTCCCGGAGCTTGGCCCGCCCGTGGCCGCCGCTTCGCTCGCCCAGGCCCATGAGGCCCGGCTGCATGACGGCCGCCGGGTGGCGGTCAAGGTCCTGCGACCCGGAATCGAGCGCCGGGTCGAGGTGGACGCCCGGGTCATGGACCTGGCGGCGGGCCTCGCCGAGCGCTTCGCGCCGGACGCGAAACGGCTGGAGCCGCGCACCCTGGCGGCTTCGGTCATCGAGTCCGTCCGGCGCGAGCTGGACCTTCGGCTTGAGGCGGCGGGGGCGGACGAACTGCGCGCGGTCATGGCGCTCGACGGTTACATGTCGGCGCCGGCGGTGGTCTGGGAGGGGGTGGGACGCCGGGTCCTGACCCTGGAATGGGCGCGTGGGATCCCCCTGTCGGATCCGGCCAGCCTTGAGGCGCCCGGGATTGACCGGCAGGCCCTGGCGACGGGCCTGATCCGCGCCTTCCTGGCCCAGGCCCTGGATCACGGCGTCTTCCACGCCGATCTCCATGAGGGGAACCTCTTCGTCTCGGCGCCGGACAGGATCGAAGCCGTCGACTTCGGCATTGTCGGCCGGCTGGGGCCGGATGAGCGACGCTACCTGGCGGAGATCCTCTGGGGCTTCCTGCAGCGTGACTATGATCGCGTCGCCCGCATCCATTTCGAGGCCGGATACGTCCCCGCCCGCCACGCGGTAGGCGACTTCGCCCAGGCCCTTCGCGCCGTGGGGGAGCCGATCTTCGGGCGGACAGCCCGTGACGTGCCCATGAGCCGGGTCCTGATCCAGCTCTTCGAGATCACGGGACAGTTCGACATGCACCTGCGCCCCGAACTGGTTCTGCTGCAGAAGACCATGATGACCGCCGAAGGCGTCGCCAGGTCGATCTGGCCGGACCTCGACATCTGGACGGCGGCCGACCCGGTGGTGCGGCGCTGGATGGCCAGGGAGCTGTCCCCGGCGGCCCGCCTGAACCGGCTGGGCGAACAGGCCGGGCGCGTCCTGTCCAGGCTGTCCAGGCTCGCAGAGGCGGCCCCCGCGCCACCCGCGCCGGGGCGCCGCGGTTCTTCGGCGCCCCTGATCCTGGCCGCTGCAGCCCTGGTCTCGGCCCTGGCGGCCCTGATGGTCGCCGTCTCAGCCCTCTGACGACCGCTCGGACCCGGCCCGGGCGGTGCGGCCCTGGCTTTCCCGCGCCTTCTGCTCCGCCCAGTAGGCCGCCCCCTCGTCCGGACGGAAGAAGGCCCGGGGGGCGCCGTCACGGCTGGCCACGGCGAAGGTGTTGGAGGCGGGATGATAAAGCAGGACGTCGCCATTGCGCCGGGTCAGGCGCTCGGCTCCAGCCGGCGGGGCGTCGATGAAGGCCCTGGCCTTGCGGACATAGGCCTCGAGGCTGGCGGCGCCAAAGCTTTCGCCATTGCGGGCGAAGGCCCGGCGGGCGTTCTCCTCGGCCGAACCGCGCCGGCTGGACGTCCAGAGGGGGCGGCCGTCGAGAAGGGGCGCGGGGGCCGCCGCCGTGTCCTGCGCCCCTGCGCCCGCGCGGTCTGCGAAGGCGGCGGGCCCGCCGGCGGCGGCCGCTGGCGCGCCCTCAGAGGACGGAGTCGCGTCGGCGCGGACGGCCGAGGGCCGCTCGCAGCCGGCCAGAGCGACGGAGAGAGACAGGGCCCCCAGAACAAGCAGGACGGGGGTGCGGTCGGAACGGTTGGTCATGGTGGTCTCCCAGTGCGCCCGCCCAGGCCGGAACAGAATAGGAACATCGCATCCGGTTTGTCGAGTCCCGTCGTTTTGGCGTAAGAGGCGGGGACGTTGTTGGAGGCTGCCAGGACCCATGTCGGACAGACGGGTGCTATTGATCGTGGGCGGCGGAATTGCGGCCTACAAGTGTCTGGAGCTTGTCCGCCTGCTGCGCGGGCGGGGGATCGCCGTGCGGCCGGTCCTGACCGAGGCGGGCGCGAAGTTCGTCACGCCCCTGTCCCTCGCCGCCCTCTGCGAGGACAAGGTCCACACCGACCTCTTCTCTCTGACCGACGAGGCCGAGATGGGCCACATCCGCCTGTCCCGGTCGGCGGACCTGGTGGTCGTCGCGCCCGCGACCGCCGACCTGATGGCCAGGGCCGCGGCGGGCCTCGCCAACGACCTGGCGACCACCCTCCTGCTGGCCACCGACACGCCAGTCCTGATGGTTCCGGCCATGAACGTGCGGATGTGGACCCATCCGGCGACCCGGAGGAATGTTGCGACCCTGACGGCGGACGGCGTCCGCTTCGTGGGCCCGGAGGTCGGCGATATGGCCTGCGGCGAGACCGGTCCTGGGCGCATGGCCGAGCCCGCGGCGATCTGCGCCGCCATCCTCGAGGCCCTCGGGGCCAAGGCCAGCCGACCGCTGGCGGGTCGGCGCGCCCTCGTCACAGCCGGTCCCACGGCTGAGCCGGTCGATCCCGTCCGTGTACTGACGAATCGCTCGAGCGGCAAGCAGGGCTTCGCCATCGCCGGCGCCCTGGCCGCCCTCGGCGCCGAAGTGACCCTGGTCGCCGGCCCCGTGGCCGAACCTACGCCGCCCGGGGTCCGCCGGGTGGACGTCGAGACCGCACGGGAGATGCTGGCCGCCTGCGAGGCCGCCCTGCCCGCCGACGTCGCCGTCTGCGTGGCTGCCGTCGCCGACTGGCGGCCCGCCGAGGTTGCTGCGGGCAAGACCAAGAAGACCCAGGGCGCCCCGCCCCCGGAAATCCGGCTGGTGGAGAACCCCGACATCCTGGCCACCCTGTCCCGCGCCGAGGCCCGCCCCCGCCTAGTGGTCGGCTTCGCCGCCGAGACGGAAGCGGTGGAGGATCACGCCCGCGCCAAGCTGGCGCGGAAGGGTTGCGACTGGATCGTCGCCAACGACGTCTCCCGACCCGGCGTGATGGGCGGGAGCGACAACACGGTCTCGATCGTCACCCGTGACGGGGTCGAGCGCTGGGACGAGGCCCCCAAGGCCGAGGTGGCCCGGCGGCTGGCGGCGCGGATCGCTGCGACCCTGGGAAGCGAGCCCCAATGAGGCCCGACGTCGACGTCGTGCGGCTGGCGCACAACCCGGACCTGCCCCTGCCCGCCTACGAGACGGCCGGGGCCGCCGGAATGGACTTGCGCGCCGCGGTCCCGGAGGAGGCGCCCCTGGTGCTGCGGCCAGGCGCCCGGACCGCCGTGCCCACCGGCCTGGCCTTCGCCCTGCCCGTGGGTTTTGAGGCCCAGGTGCGACCCAGGTCCGGCCTGGCCCTGAAATCCGGCGTCACTGTCGCCAACGCGCCCGGCACCATCGACCAGGACTACCGGGGCGAGCTGAAGGTCCTGCTGATCAACCTGGGCGAGGAAGACTTCGTCATCCGCCGGGGCGACCGGGTCGCCCAGCTGGTCATTGCACCGGTGGTCCAGGCGGCCTGGCGGGAGGTCGGCGGCCTTGACGCCACGGACCGCGGGGCCGGCGGCTTCGGATCCACAGGCGGGCGCTGACCCTCACCCCAGAACGGAGAGACCCCATGGAGCTGATCCTGGTCCGCCACGGACGCCCCGCCCGGATGGAGACCACCTCCGACCCGCACCTGAACGAGGTGGGGCTGGATCAGGCGCGCCGGGCCGCCGCCTGGCTGGCCCTGGAGCCCATCGACGCCACCTGGTCCTCGACCATGCGCCGCGCCGTCCAGACCGCCGAGGCCTTCGCCGGCCTGGTGGGGCATGAGGTGCGGCAGCACGCCGGCATTGTCGAGTTCGACCGCAATTCCGGCGTCTACATCCCGACCGAGGAACTCAAGAGAGAGAACTTCGCCGCCTGGCAGGCCATGGCCACCGGCGGCCACGGCGTCGACATGGCGGAGTTCCAGAAGATGGTGGTCGACGGCATGGAGGAGATCATCGCCGCCCACCCGGGGGGCAAGGTGGCGGTCTTCTGCCACGGCGGCGTCATCAATGTCTGGGCGGCCCACGTCCTCGGCATGGAGCCCCGGGTCTTCTTCGAGGCCGACTACACCAGCATCAACCGCTTCCTCGCCGCCCGCAGCGGCCAGCGGGCGGTGGTGAGCCTGAACGAGCGCGCCCACCTGCTGGACGACGTCCGCCGTCCGGCTTGACGGGGCGGGTCGGGAGGCGGAGTCTCCTCCTCAACAAGACGTGCAGCGCAAGCTGCGGGGAGGACGCCCGTGCCGGACCTGGATTTTCCCCGCGCCATTGACGCGATCAGCGCAGACTGGCTCACGGGGCGCCTGCACAGTTCCGGCGTCCTTCCGGCCGGGGGCCGGGTGACGCAGATCGTCGCCGAGCCCCTGGGCCACGGCGTCGGATTCGTCAGCGCCATGCAGAGGCTGCGGCCGGTGTACGAGGGAGACGCGCGGGGCGCGCCTGCCTCGATCATCGCCAAGGTCTCGCCGGTTGACCCCTCCTCCCGCCAGGTCGGCGAGATCTTCCGCTTCTACCAGAAGGAGACGGGCTTCTACGACCAGCTGGCCAGCCGGACCCCCGTCCGCACGGCGCGGGCCTACGGCGTCGACTACGATCCGGCGACCATGGACTTCGTCCTCCTCCTGGAAGACCTGAGCCCGGCCCGGCTGGGGGACCAGGTGGAGGGGCTGTCGGCCCGGGATGCGCAGGCGGCGATCGACGTGGCGGCCCGGCTGCACGGCGCCTGGTGGCGATCTCCTGAGCTTCCGGGAATGGACTGGCTGCTGGCGCTTAATTCCGCGGAGATGAAGGCCCTCGAGCCCGTCTACCAGCAATGCTGGCCGGCGGTGGTCGACTTCATCGGCGGCTCCATGAGCCCTTACATGCGCCGGGCAGGGGAGGCCTTCGCCACCCGGGTCGCCGCCCTGATGGACCGCGCCTGCGAGCAGCCCCAGACCCTGATGCACGGCGACTTCCGGGCGGACAACATGATGTTCGAGGCCGGCGCCGCAGCCGACCCCTTCGCTCTGGTGGACTGGCAGATCGTCATGAAGGGGCCCGGCGCCTTCGACCTCGCGTATATGCTGTCGGGCAGCGTAACGGTGGAGGACCGGCGGTCCTGGCAGGATGACCTCATCGCCCGGCATCACGCCGGCCTGGTCGCAACCGGGTTGGAAGGGTACTCGGCGGCGCAGGCCCGCGAGGACTTCAGGGTCTGCGGGGTCCTGGCCTGGTGCTGGCCATCGGATCCCTTGACTTCGACAATCCCCGCGGCCTCGCCCTGTTCCGCGCCTGGGCCGGGCGGGCCATGGCCCTTCTGGAGGACCTGGACGGCGCCGCCGTCATCGGCTGAGCGGTTTCAGCGCCGGAAGCCGAGGACGTCCTGCATGTCGTAGGCGCCAGGGTCCCGGCCTACGACCCAGCGGGCGGCCGCAAGGGCGCCGCGGGCGAACAGGCCCCGGTCGCGGGCGGAATGGCTGAGGGTCAGGATTTCGTCCTCCCCGGCGAACATCACGGCGTGCTCACCGATCACCCCGCCGCCGCGCAGGACGGAAAACCCGATGGCGCCCTCCGGGCGGACGCCGGTGATCCCGTCACGGGCCCGCACGGACATGCGCTCCAGGTCCACCCCGCGGCCGCGGGCCGCCGCTGCGCCAAGCATCAGGGCGGTGCCGGAAGGGGCGTCGACCTTGCGCCGGTGATGAACCTCCTGGATCTCGATATCGAAGTCCGCAGGCGAGAGGACGGCGGCGGCCCGCTCCACGAGGCCGATCAGCATGTTGACGCCGAGGGAGAAACTGCCGGCCCGCACGATCGGAACGTGCAGGGCGGCCTCGGCGAGAGCCTCGATCTCTCCTGCTGAGAAGCCCGTCGAGCCAATGACCAGGGCGGGACCTCCGAGGCTCGCCGCCTCTCCGGCCAGGGCGACCGACGCGGCGGGGGTCGAAAAGTCCACGACAACATCGGCTTCCTGGAGGGCGGACGTCCGATCCATGAGGTGGGGGTCCGAGGCGTCGGGCCTGTCGAACCTGGCGGACAGCTCGAGATCGGGCGCCGCCTCCACCGCCTCGGCCACGGCCAGGCCCATGCGGCCAAGAGCGCCGGCGACGGCGATACGGATCGGCTGTGTCACGGAAAGGCCTCCGGGGCTGTGACGGAACCCCCTTGTCCCGCGTCCGGGTCGCGCGGGTCAATGCCCCTGAAGGCGCTGCGAGGTTGTCCCTGCGCCGGCCGGCCTGTAGGTTGCGCGCCCTTAACGGGCTTGTCCGGCCCCCAATTCCCCAAGGAAACGCCGCCCCGATGAGCGACGCCAGGAAGCGCACCTTCACCGACGAGGAAGCCCTGAGCTTCCACCAGCATCCCGTTCCCGGGAAACTGGCCATCACGCCCACCAAGCCGATGGCCACCCAGAGGGACCTCAGCCTGGCCTACTCGCCGGGGGTGGCTGTACCGGTGCTGGCCATCGCAGAGCGGCCCGAGACCGCCTACGACTACACCTCAAAGGGCAACCTCGTGGCGGTGATCTCCAACGGCACGGCTATTCTCGGCCTGGGGAACCTGGGCGCCCTGGCCTCGAAGCCGGTCATGGAGGGCAAGAGCGTCCTCTTCAAGCGCTTCGCCGACGTGGACTCCATCGACATCGAGGTGACGGCCACCGACCCCGACGAAGTGATCACCGTCGTCAAGAACATCGGCGTGACCTTCGGCGGCATCAACCTCGAGGACATCAAGAGCCCCGAGTGCTTCCGCATCGAGACCGAGCTGCAGGAACTGCTCGACATCCCGGTCTTCCACGACGACCAGCACGGTACCGCCATCATCTCGGCCGCAGGACTGATCAACGCCTGCAAGATCACGGGACGGGAGATGAAGGACGTTCGCCTGGTGCTCTGCGGCGCCGGCGCGGCGGGGATCGCCTCGCTCGAGCTGATCAAGGCCATGGGCGTGCGCGCCGAGAACTGCGTCGCCGTGGACAACACCGGCGTCATCTACCGGGGCCGAACCGCCGGGATGAACCAGTGGAAGTCGGCCCACGCGGTGGAAACCGACGCCCGGACCCTGGCGGACGCCATGAAGGGGGCCGACGCCTTCTTCGGCCTGTCGGTCAAGGGCGCCCTGACGCCCGAGATGGTCGCCTCCATGGCCCCCAACCCGATCATCTTCGCCATGGCCAATCCGGACCCGGAGATCACCCCGGAGGAGGTCGCCGCCGTGCGCAGCGACGCCATCGTCGCGACCGGCCGCAGCGACTACCCGAACCAGGTGAACAATGTCCTGGGCTTCCCCTACATCTTCCGCGGCGCCCTCGACGTGCGCGCCCGGCGGGTGAACATGGAGATGAAGGTCGCCTGCGCCAACGCCCTGGCCCAGCTGGCCCGGGAGGACGTGCCGGACGAGGTGGCCGCCGCCTATCACGGCAAGCAGCTGAAGTTCGGGCCGGAGTACATCATCCCCTCGCCCTTTGACCCGCGGCTGATCTCCTACATCCCGCCCTTCGTGGCCCAGGCGGCCATGGACTCCGGCGTCGCGCGCACCCCGATCGCCGACATGGACGCCTACCGGGCCAGCCTCGCCCAGCGCCTCGATCCCACGGCCGGCTTCCTGCAGAAGATCCAGGGCGTGGTGCTGAAGTCGCCCGAAAAGCGGATCGTCTTTGCCGAGGGCGAGGAGCCCAGCGTCATCCGCGCCGCCTTCGCCTTCCAGAACGCCGGCCTGGGCCGCGCCATCCTGGTGGGGCGCGAGGACCTGGTGGAGGAGAACATGCGCCTTGCGGGGCTCGACCCCGCCGAGGCGGACCTTCAGGTCGTCAACGCCCGCCTGTCGGAGCACAATCCGGAGTTTGTGGAGTTCCTCTACGGCCGGCTGGCGCGTCAGGGCTATCTGAAGCGCGATGTCCTGAGGCTGATCAACCAGGACCGGAACTCCTTCGCCGCCTCCATGGTCGCCCTCGGACATGCCGACGGCATGGTGACCGGCGTCACCCGATCCTATGACCAGGCGCTGGAGGAGGTGCTGCGCGTCATCGATCCGTCCCCGGACGGCCGGGTCATCGGCATGAGCGTCCTCCTGGCCAAGGGCCGCACCCTCTTCATCGCGGACACCAACATCACGGAGATGCCGGACGCCGACGAGCTGGTCGAGATCGCCTGCGAGGCGGCGCGGGCCGTCAAGATCCTGGGCTACCGGCCGCGGATCGCCTTCCTGTCCTACTCCACCTTCGGCAATCCCATGGGCCAGAGGTCCGAGAAGGTCCGCGAGGCGGTGGCCATGCTGGACGAGATGGATGTGGACTTCGAGTATGAGGGCGAGCTGCCCCCGGACCTCGCCCTCGACACTTCGAAGTGGGCCAACTCTCCCTTCATGCGCCTGAGCGGGCCGGCCAATGTCCTGATCATGCCGGCCATTCACTCGGCGGCCATCTCGACCCTGCTCGTGCAGGAACTGGGCGGGGCGACGGTGATCGG
>JBJTEN010000065.1:0-15736 GCA_046092925.1 Phenylobacterium sp.
GCGCGCACGCCCAGGTAGAAGCGGCGGGGGGCGACATGTGACGGCCTCGGCGGTCAGCCACCATGTCCGAGCCGTGGAAGAGTGGCTGAACACGACCCTGTTCGTCCGGTCGACCCGGCAGGTCCGGCTGACGGAGGCGGGTCGACGGCTCTCCGACCGCCTGAACCTGGCCTTCTCAGAGCTCAACAGGGCCCTGCACGAGGCGAGGGGCGAGACGGGCCCCGCCGTCATCCGGGTGAGCGCCCTGCCCCTCTTCACGTCGGCCTACCTGATCCCCCGGCTTGCGAGGTTCGAGGCCAGGTTCCCCGAGGTCTCGATCGAGATCGAAACCAGTCACCGCGTCGTCGACTTCGATTCCGACGCCGTGGACGTGGCCATACGGAACATCGCCCTGCCAACGCCGGGGCTGACGTCTCACAAGCTCATGGACCTGCGCACGGTCCCGCTGTGCGCGCCCGCCCTCGCTGCGGAGTTGCAGACCCCGGCGGACCTGGAGCGCGCCACCCTGATCCACATCGCCAGCCGTCCCCGGGGCTGGGCGAGCTGGATGGCGGCTCAGGGGCTGGAGGGACTGGAGGGTCGGGCCAGCGTGATGGTCGACACCCTTCCGGCGGCCCTCGACCTGGCGGCGCATGGTCGGGGGGTCGCCCTGGGCATGACCCCCATCGTCTGGGACGCCCCGCAGATGGAAAGGCTGGTCGTTCCCTTTTCGTCGGTCCCCGTCAGCGCAGGCGCCTATTTCCTGGTCCACAGGCGTCAGGACCGGACCCACGAGACCATCCAGGCCTTCGTACGATGGCTACGGCAGGAAGTGCGCACAGACGCCGCCCGCTTCGCCCGACAGGGAGCGGCCGCACGCTGACCTCGGCCAGCGCGCGCCAGTGAGGAAGGAGCTGACGATGGGCTCACTGACAGGCGAGGTCCCTGAAGGCTTTGGCCCCATCCTACGAAGCAGTCCGGTGCTGGAGGCGCTGGGCGGGTTCATGAGCCGGGGCGAGGGCCCGGACCTTGAGATCGGGCTGCGGGTCGGTCCCCACCACCTCAACGCCCGGGGCGGCCTGCATGGCGGGGTGATCGCCACCCTGCTGGATGTGGCGACAGGCTACATGCTGGTCGCCCGGTCGGGTGGCCGGCGCCGGATCACCGCCCGCCTCACCGTCGACTACAGGTCCGGCGCTCAGCCGGGGGAGTGGCTCCAGGTCTACCTCGACCGGTCGGAGGAGCAAGGCAGGAAGACCCTCGCCTACGCCCGGCTGTTGGCGAGAGAACGCCTAGTGGCCGAGGCGAGCGTCCTCTTCATCGACGCGCCGCCGGCGAGGGACTGAGGGCGCCGGACAGCCGGGACCGGTCAGGCCTCAGACGGGGCCCAGTTGCCATGGAAGCCCGGCGGAATCCGGTGAGGGATATGGATGGAGGCCTGGGGCGCTCCCTCGAAGTCGTCGGCGTTGAGGATGACAAGGTCCGTGGTCTCGTTCCGGAGATCCACCACATAGCCCATCAGCCAGCCGTCATCCTCCGCCCGCGCAGTCGAACGCGGGACGAAGACAAATTCACCGGGCAGGCGGCCGGGCCCGAAGTCATGCACCTGGCGGGTTCCCGCCTCGAGGTCATGCTTGAAGAGGCGGGTCTGGTCCGGCGCGCCGGCGTCGAACCCCGCCGTGAGGGCCATGGTGTAGGCGTAGCGGTAGGGCTTGCCGAGCCGGGTCTCGTTCGGCCGCGGAAACTCCTGGCCGTCCGGGTCGATGACGAGGCGGGATACAGACCGGGCGACGGGGTCGAGGGTCCAGCGCTCGAAGGGCGTAGACGTCGAAGCGGGGCCTTCGACCCTGTCGCCGTCGAACATGGTGTCATGGGCGCAGACATCGAGGATGACCTTGCCGTCGGCGGTCTCGTAGCCGTTACAGGGGTGGAAGACGTAGCACGGCGCGACATCGCACCAGATGAGGTCGTCCGCGGTCCCCGTCTTCGGCAGGAGGCCCACCCGGGCCCTGTGGTCCGGGTTCCAGCGATAGGGGAAGGGATGGCCTGACAGGAGGGTCTTCAGGGAGAAGGTCACGGGCAGGTCGAGGATGATCACGTAGTTCCGGGTGATCATGCAGTCGTGGATGGAGGGGCCGTTGCGGACCGGGATGGAGAGCTCCCGCGTCACCCGGCCCTCCGGGCTGAGCACCACGTGGCGAATGGCCTCGAGGTTGGATCCTTCATAGCAGATGGCGTGCATCTCGCCGGTGTCGGGATCCCGGTGCGGGTGGGCGGTGAACGAGCCCCTGAGGGTGCCGCCGAAGGGGTCGTGGGCCAGGGTCTGGAGGTCCTCGCCCAGCCGGACCGGATATCCACCCGCCTCCACCAGCGCCCAGAGGGCGCCGGCGTGGCCCAGGACGTTGGTGTTGACGGTATCGGAAAGTCCATTGCGGGGGCCCGGCGCCTCGGGTTCGCCCAGCGCCCGGGAGACGGCCCGCGAACGAATCCAGCGGTTCCGGTACCAGAGGGCCTTACCGTCCTTCAGGCGCACGCCGTGCACCATGCCGTCGCCTGTGAACCAGTGATAGGTGGCCGGGCTGGCCGGGCTGGCCGGATTGGGTCCGATCCGCATATAGCGACCATCCAGTTCCGGCGGGATGGATCCGGTGACCTCCAGGGTCTCCAGGGTCAGCTCGGCCTCCATCGGCTTGTGGACGCCCTCGAGATAGGGGTTGGAGACCTTCCGGTTGGCCAGGCGTGATCGATTGAAGCCCGCGACGGCGACGATGCCCTTGGTGACCGTGGCGCGGATTGCGGTTTCGATGGGACTGGACACGACGGGCAGCTCCTGCGGGATGGAGATCGGAAGTCTTACTGTGTAAACTGACGTTGACTCGCCATTCTGTCAAGCGGGGCCTCATCGTTCGGGGGAAGGACGACGGCCCTTCCGGGTCTACCCCCGGCAGGATCGCCCGCACCCTGGAGACCACAGCCGGCGCAAAGGCGCGAGAACGCAGGGACGTGGCCCGGTTACGCCGGATGGGACGAACCCGAACGTCGAGTGAACAAACAGCTGATATTGTAGGCGCGCTATCTGCCCCCTAGACAAGGGGCCAGGCGCGGGAGATCGGCTATGGCGAAACGGAAGTCGGCCCTGGAACACCTCGCGGGCGGAAGGACGCCGCACATCATTCATGACATCCCCCCCGGAGCCCCCGGCTACCGTGAGGCCAACGGCGGGGCCATGGTGGTGTCCAGTCCTGCAGAGGTGGACGCACTGGTCCGGCGCCTGCAAACGGGCGAACTGATCACCCTGTCGGACCTCCGCTCGGCGCTCGCGCGCCGCCATCAGGTCGCCGTCGCCTGCCCGGTTTCAACGGCGATCTTCCTGAACATGGCCGCCAGAGCGGCTGAGGAGAGGCGCCATCACGGGGAGGATCTGGCGCAACTCACCCCCTGGTGGCGCGTTCTGAAGACGGGCGGCTTTCTCAATCCGAAGTTCCCTGGCGGCGTGGAGTTCCAGGCGGCGCGGCTGGCGTCCGAAGGCGTCACGGCCTCGCCCTTGCGCCGGAGCCTCGCTGTCTTTGGCTTCGAGACCCGACGACCTGAGGATGGGCTTGAAACTCGCCTTCCCGTCGACTGACGCCCGGAACCTGCCCGCCTGAGCGGGCCGGACGATCAGCCCGCCTCAGCTGACAACCCCATGCGGTTGCCCTCGCTGTCCTCGATCTCGGCGATGAAGTCCGCCTCTCCGGCATGGGTCTTCGGGTAGAGGATCCGTCCGCCCGCAGCCTCGGCCCGGGCCAGCACGGCGTCGATGTCAGCGACGTCCAGATAAAGGATCGGGCCCGACTTTCCAGGGACGTAGACGTCACCGCAGGCGAGGGCGAGGCTTGCGCCGGTCGCGCCCGCCCGCCGGGTGGCGAAGGCCATGTCATAGCCATCCACCTTCCGCCGTTCGAACTCCAGCCCCAGGACCCCGGAGTAGAACCTGAGGGCCCGGTCCATGTTGGTCACCGGGATCTCTGCATGCACGACGGGATTGGCGGGAACGACCATGAAAGGCAAATGGGCCCCTCCCCCGGGCCCTGCAACCCCGTGGACCTGGTGACGAGGCCGATCCGGAGGACCGGCTCGGCCCGCGGACCTCAGTCGACCAGGGCCCGGCGCCGCGTTTCGGGCAGCAGCAGAAGCGTCAGCACCAGCGCGACCGCCGTCACGACGAACGGGAACCAGAGGCCCGCATAGATGTCGCCGACCGCCGTGACGATGGCGAAGGAGATCGCCGGCTGAAGCCCGCCAAACCAGCCGGTGCCGACGTGGTAGGGGACGCTCATGGCGGTGTAGCGTATCCGCGTCGGGAAGAGTTCGACCAGGCAGGCGGCCAGCGGGCCGTAGAGGGCGGTCGCGGCCACGATGAAGGTGATCATCACCGCGAAGAGGACCGGCCAGTCGATCTCGGCCTCGGCCGCCGTCGTCGGATAGCCCTGGGCCGCGAGGACCGCCTTGAGACGGGTCTCAAAGGCCGCGCGGGCGGCCTTGACCTCGCTCGGGGCGGCGCCGGCGGCGTCCACGCCCTGGACCACCTGATCGCCGATACGCACCGAGGCGAGGGTTCCGGCAGGGGCCGCCTCGTTGCGGTAGTTGACCCCGTTGTTGGCCAGGACGCCCTTCAGGATGTCGCAGGCGCGCCCGAACTGGGCCGCGCCGCCGGTCAGGTCGAGCTGCAGGCTGCAGGATGCCGGGTCGGCCACCACGACCACCGGCGCCGCATGCTGGGCGCGGGCGAGCTGGGGGTTGGCCGACTGGGTGAGCAGATGGAAGCCCGGGAAGTAGGCGACCAGCATCAGGCCCATGCCGAAGCTCATCACCGCCTTGCGGCCCACCTTGTCGCTGAGCCAGCCGAAGAAGACGTAGAGGACCGCCGACACGCTCGTGACGCCGATCATCAGGATGTTCACGTCGATCGGCGGCAGCTTGAGCAGGCGCTCCAGGAAGAACTGGGTGTAGAAGTTGCCCGTGTACCAGACGACGCCCTGGGCCATCATGATCGAGAACAGGGCGAGGAGCACGATCTTGAGCGAGCTCCAGCGCATGAAGCTGTCGACGTAGATCGACTTGGACGCCTTGCCCTCGTCCTGCATCCGCTTGAACGCCGGGCTCTCCTCCAGGGACAGGCGGATCCACAGCGAGACCACCAGCAGGCCGAAGGACACCAGGAACGGCACCCGCCAGCCCCAGTCCCGGAAGGCCTCCTCGCCCATCAGCGTGCGCGTGAGCAGGGTCACGCCGAGGGCGGCGAGAAGCCCCAGCGCGGCGGAGGTCTGGATCCAGCTGGTGTGGTAGCCGCGCTTGGCGGCGGGGGCGTGCTCGGCGACATAGATCACCGCGCCGCCATACTCTCCGCCCAGGGCGAAGCCCTGCAGGATGCGGCAAAGGACCAGGAGGATCGGCGCGATCACCCCGGCGCCGGGGCCCACATGGGTCTCGAACCAGGCGTAGTCCGGCAGCAGGCCGATGGCGACGGTCGCCAGGCCCATCATGGTGATGGTGATCAGGAAGGTGCCCTTGCGCCCCTTGGTGTCGCCCATCTTGCCGAAGATCAGGGCCCCCAGCGGGCGGACGATGAAGCCCACGGCAAAGGTCAGCAGGGTGAAGATGAACGCCTGGGCGTCGGGCAGGCCGACATAGAAGTGGCGGGAGATGATCGTCGTCAGGATCGCGAAGATGAAGAAGTCGTACCACTCGAACACGGTCCCGGCCGCCGAGGCGGCGACCACCGACCGCATCCGCCGCGGATCGACCTCTGGGTCCTGGGATGTCGTGGGCTGGG
Source organism: Phenylobacterium sp. (assembly GCA_046092925.1). GTDB lineage: Bacteria > Pseudomonadota > Alphaproteobacteria > Caulobacterales > Caulobacteraceae > Phenylobacterium. Next base: position 5,795 of record JBJTEN010000065.1, read on the forward strand.
TTGCGGAACTGTCGCTCATGTCGCGTCCTCCGAAATCAGGGGTGCGCGGTTGGCGAGGTAGGCGTCCTCGTCGAGCTCGCCCTCCCACTTCGCCACCGCCACGGCCGCCACCGCGTCGCCCACCACGTTCACCACCGTCCGCATCATGTCCATGAGCCGGTCAACCCCGAGCACGATGCCGATGACCTCCAGGGGCACGCCCGCAATCCCCAGGACCGCCGGGATGAACACCAGGGATCCGCCCGGGATGCCGGCCAGCCCCATCGCCCCGATCGAGGAGGTGATGACGATCGAGATCATCTGCGGGGTGGTCAGGTCGACGCCGAAGAGCTGGGCGCCGAAAACCGTCAGGATCACCATGTACATGGCCGACCCGTCCATGTTCACGGTCGCACCCAGCGAAGCGACGAAGGCCGACATGCGCCGTGAGATTCCGAGCTTCTCGATCATGGCGCGCATGGTAACCGGCAGGGTCGCGGCCGAGGAGGAGGTCGAATAGGCGACCGCCATCGCCTCGCTCATCCCGCGATAGAAGGGCAGGACCGGGAGGCCGAGACCGAAGCGCACAAAGCCGCCGTAGACGACCACGCCGTAGAAGAGACAGCCCAGGTACAGGACGGCGACAAGCGCGCCCAGGCGGACAAGGGCCTCCACGCCCATCAGCGCCACCACCCAGGCCATGAGAGCGAAGGCGCCCAGCGGGGCGAGCTCCATGATGTACCCGACAAGCTTCACGAAGGCGTGCGAGGCGCCCTCGATGGCGTCTGCAACCGGCTTGGCCGCAGCGCCTGCGCCGAGGATGCCGATCCCGAACAGGATGGCGAAGACGATGACGCTCAGCATGTCGCCGTTGGCCAGCGCCTGCACGGGGTTGGCTGGGATGAACTGGAAGAGCAGGTCCTGAGCCGTGGGCGGCGCACGGGGCTCGGGCGGCACGATCCCGGCGGGGGGCGCCGATCCCACCCCGGGCTTCAGCCAGAGAGCGAGCCCGAGGCCCAGGGTGGCGGCCATCAGTCCGGAGGGGATGTACAGGGCCGCGACCCGGGCGCCGCTCTTGCCGAGCTTGGACAGGTCAGCGATCGAGACCACGGCGGCCGTCACCGAGACGAAGATCAGAGGCACGGCCAGCATCCGGATCAGGCGGATGAAGGCGTCGCCGATCAGCTTGAGGCCGGCGTCAATGCCCGCGACATCCAGGCCCGCCGAGGCGGCGAGACCGCCCGGCCGCAGCGCAAAGCCCACCGCGATGCCGAGCGCCATGCCGATCAGGATGCGCATCCACAGCGCGGAACCGAACCACCATTTCATCTGGCCACCCCGCTCACCGCCGATCGCGGCATAGACGCGAACAGGTCACCAAGTCCAGCGCCGGTTGTCGAGCCCGCTGCGCCTAGCCGGTGGCTTCCGCCCCCTTGCGCGTCTTCCAGAGGGAGAAGAGCACGCCGCCGGAGATCAGGCCCAGGGTGATGGTGAGCGACCAGGCCGGCGGGAACTTCCCGCCGGGGAACAGGTCCCCGAGAAAGATCTTGGTCCCGATGAACACCAGCGTCATGGCGAGGGCGTACTTCAGGTACCGGAACCGGTGCACCATCGCCGCAAGGGCGAAGAACAGGGCCCGCAGGCCCAGGATGGCGAAGATGTTCGAGGTGTAGACGATGTAGGCGTCCGAGGTGATGGCGAAGATGGCCGGCACGCTGTCGATGGCGAAGACGAGGTCCACGATCTCCACGAACATCAGGGCGAGCAGAAGCGGGGTGGCGAACCAGCGGAGTTTGCCCGTCCTGGGATCGGGCAGCTTCACGCGGAACTTGTTGCCATGCAGATCCGGCGTGACGTTCATCCGCTTTTTCAGCCACAGCAGGATCTTGTTGTCGGCCATGTCGGGCTCTTCGTCGCCCTTCAGGAACATCATGATCCCCGTGCCGATCAGGAAGATGGCGAAGATGTAGAGGATCCAGGAGAACTGGCTGACCAGGGCGGCGCCGAGGCCGATCATCAGGGCCCGCAGCACGATCACCCCGATGATGCCCCAGAACAGCACCCTGTGCTGGTACAGCCTGGGAATGGCGAGATAGGTGAAGACCATCGAGATGACGAAGACATTGTCCATCGCCAGCGTCTTCTCGACCGCAAAGCCCGTCAGATAGAGCTGAAGCGCGGTCCAGGCCCGTTCAGCCCCGTTCACTTCCAGAAGCTGGGGATCGATGGAAGCCCCGGGCGAGGCGTTGTTGTACAGCAGCCAGATGACCCCGGAGAAGGCGAGGCCGATGCCGATGTAGAAGGCGCTCATCGTCAGCGACTCGCGGACGCCGATCTCCCGGTCAGTCTTGTTGACAACCCCCAGATCGAAGACGAGCAGGGCGATCACGGCGAGAACGAAGGCGTACCAAATCCAGGCCGCCTTGCCGAGAAACTCGGCAAAGAGAATGCTTTCCAGCATGTACAGGTAACTCCGGGCGTGTCGGACGGGGACTGTGGTCCGCCGACATCGCTGCGCGGCAAGCCGCATTCAGCCAGAGGGGCCCGGAGGACGGGCGCGATGTAGTGGCCCCCAGGGAACCTCGCAAGCCCCAGCGGGGATCATGGCCGGGGCTCCGGGAAACGGCCGACCGAGGCGCGGGGCGAAGGTGCGAGAGACCTGTGCAGGGATGAAGTCGCGGGGTACGGGCGGCAGGTCCCGCTCCCGATGGCCTCCAGGGCCAAGGACGCTCTCTGGCGCCCGGGATTGACTTGCCCGCCGACCTAAGCGAGCGTGACGGAAACAAACAGGCGGAAACGCCGGTCCTTTCTTTTTGGGGAGCGAAGCCAGATGAAGTCCAAGGGCATTCTTTTTGCGACGAGCATTCTCGCCGCCACTGCGATCAGTGTCTCGGCGCAGGCCCAGGCCATGATCGACGAACTTGTGGTCACTGCGGAAAAGCGTGAGCAGAGCCTGCAGGATGTTCCTGTCGCGATCTCCGCCTTCACCAGCCAGCAGCGCGACATGGTCGGCATCTCGACGGTGCAGGACCTGACGAACTTCACCCCGGGATTCGTCTACCAGTCATCCAACGACCGCGCCTCGATGCGCGGCATCGGCCGACTCACCAACGTGCATTCGGTGGACGGCGCCGTGTCGATCTATGTCGACGGCCTGTTCACCACATCGACCGTTCTCGCCGGCGGACCGCCGCTGGACGTCGAGCGGGTGGAAATCCTCCGGGGCCCGCAGGGCACCCTGTACGGCGCAACGCCATCGGCGGCACGGTCAACGTGATCTCCGTGCGGCCTAGCGACGACTTCTACGCGGAAGTCCGGGCGGTCGTGGAGAATTTCAGCTTCACCAATCTCCAGATGGCGGTCTCCGGCCCCATCGCCGATGGCCTGCGGATGCGCTTCTCGGGCTACAAGCTCGACCAGAAGGAAGGCTACTTCAAGAACGTGACCCCGGGCCTGCCCGACGAGGGCTCGGTGCGGGACGAGTACCAGTTCCAGGTCCAGTTCGAGGCTGACCTGGGCGAGAACGCCGAGTTCTGGGCGTCCTACAAGAAGCTCGCCTGGTTCAACCGCGGCGGTCCCGGCGCCCGCGCCGGCTATCGCGGCGACGAGTTCTCAACCGGTCGGTTGGACCCGAACTATTCCATCGTCTTCGCCTCGGCGCACGGCCTGACGCCCGAGACGGGCCTGAACGGGATTGTTCCGGGAAGCCTGAAGCAGTTCAACGGCGCCACCTCCAGGTCCAACCCCGCGCTGGTGGACAACCGGACCTTCAGCACGAACATCCCCCAGCGGGTCCGCCTGAGCGACGTGAATTCGTTCACCTCCCACTTCGTATACCGGATGCCGACCTTCGACGTGAAGTACGTCGGAGGTTATCAGGAGTACAAGTACGACCTGTACGGCGACTCCGACTTCACCGCCGTGGAGTCCTACCAGATCCCGCTGGCGCCCGGGTCGATCTGCGGCACCATCGGCGGGCTCTTCTCCGCCGGATTGTCACCGGTCAATTGCTCTCCGCTGACGGTGAACGCGAACAACGGCTACCACTACTTTGAGTACAACAAGTGGTATAGCCACGAGATCAACCTGTCCTCGACGACAGATGGTCCGCTTCAGTGGATCGTCGGCGCCTTCTACTACAACCAGGAATACCTGGGCACGGGCAGCACGGCGGACTTCTTCCTGGTCGGACCGTCGTCGCTGCAGACGCCCATCCTGGGCGCCGCCGCCAACCCGCGGGGCTACTGGTCGACGGGGAACTACAACCTGACGACGGAAAGCAAGGCGGTCTTCGGGCAGATCGACTACCAGGCCTCGGAGACGCTGAAGTTCACCCTCGGCCTGCGCTATACCGACGACCGGAAGTTCGGTCGGGAATTCCGGCGCATCGTCTGCAACTCGGACGTTTGCTATCCGGGCCTCTATCCGGCCCTTGGCCTCGGCGCCTTCGGGCCCGGCACGGCGGCGAACTGGGGCAGCCTGCTCGGCGACCTGAACTCTGTGGCGCGCCTGGCCCCGGTCTTCGGGATTCCGGCTCTCGCCGGTCTCAATGGCCTCGGCAACGGCGCCATGGACCTCACGGACGCCCTGGCGCCGAAGAGCACTGCGGGTCTTATCCCCGGGGTCAGTTCACCGGCCGTCACCACCAACGGCGTGGTGCGCCAGTACACGATCGATCCTGCCACCGGCATCGCCAGCCGCAACCTTGAAGGCTCGTCCGACGGGGTGACCGGCACCCTCGGCGTCCAGTGGGATCCGGACAGCGACACCATGGCCTACGCCCGGTACAGCCGTGGCTACAAGGCGTTCGGCTTCTCGGCGGGCGGCTTCCTCGCCGCCCCCAAGGCGAATGAGGAAACCGTCAACTCCTACGAGATCGGATTCAAGCGGGACTTCGACAGGTTCCAGCTCAACCTGGCGGCCTTCTTCCTCGACTACCGTGACCTCCAGGCTCCGGTGTCGGTGCGGGTCGGCGCGACAAACGTGACCCAGTTCGTGAACATCGCGAAGTCGGAGTCCTACGGGATCGAGTTCAGCGGCATCTGGCGGCCGGTCGACCAGCTGCGTCTGACCCTGGACTATGGCTGGAACCCGACCGAGATCACCGAGGCCGCGAAGTTCGTGAACGTGAACGACAATGTGAACACCGGCCCGGTCAGCATTGTCGGAAGCTCCCTGCCCCAGGCGCCGGAGCACAAGGTTGCGGTGAACGGCACCTATACCTTCGAGATGGACCAGGGGAACCTGATCGCCGGCGTCACCTACCTCCAGCGGTCGAAGTCCTACGCGACGATCTTCGCCCGGGAGTTCGACTCGGCCCCGTCCTGGGATCAGGTGGACCTGCGGGCGCTGTGGATGCCCTCGGGCGGCAAGTACACGGTGATCGCCTACGTCAAGAACGTCTTCGACGAAGACGGCTATGCGGCGGCGGTTGGAGCGGCGCAGCGGAACAACAACCCAGCCGTGGCGTCGGACCGGTTCTCCAACGGGGCCCGGAACTTCGAGCTGACGCCTCCGCGCATCTACGGCGTGGAAATCCAGTACCGCTTCTGATCCGATCCGCGACACACGCGGTTGTCTCCAGGGTCCCAGGTTCGCCGGGGACCCTTTCCTTTTGAGGCGGATGGGACATCCGTCGCCAGGTCACGGGAGAGAAGGCCATGACGTCCCTTGAGGCCGGGGTTCCGGAAGGCTTCGGACCCATCTTCCGCACCAGCCCGGTCCTGGAGGCCCTCGGCGGCTTCATGAGCCGTGGCGACGACGAGGCCCTTGAGATCGGGTTGCTGGTCGGCCCCGATCATCTGAACGCCCGCGGCGGCCTGCATGGGGGCGTCATCGCCACCCTTATGGACGTGGCGAGCGGCTACATGCTCGTGGCGCGTTCGGGGGGGCGGCGACGGATCACAGCGCGGCTGACCCTCGACTACAGGTCCGGCGCCGCCCCGGGCGAGTGGCTCCAGGTCCACCTCGACCGAACGGAGGAGGACGGCCGCAAGACCCTCGCCTACGCCCGGCTCATGGCTGGCGAGCGTCTGGTGGCGGAGGCGAGCGTCCTGTTCATTGACGCGCCGCCCGGCAAGGCCTGAGCCGCGCCGGCGTCTAGGCCCGTCCGAACGTCCCCAGCTCGGCGCGGCGACCGAAGACCCAGCGGTTTACGGCCAGGCCTACGCCGAGGCAGGCGATCAGGGTCACCAGCATCAGGTGGATGTAGTGGACCGGCGTCCAGACGAAGGTGAAGACGGCGTAGAGGCCGACGCCGAATCCCACGGCCGCCATGGCGGCGCGGGCGTCCACATTGCGGAAGACCAGCCCCAGGATGAAGGCGGACAGGATGGGCATGGAGAGCAGGCCGTTCAGCTGCTGCACCAGATTGATGATCGAGGCGGCGCCCGAATAGACCGGGACCAGGGCGATCGACACGGCCATGAACAGCAGCGAGATCACGGTGTTCAGCCGCTTCACGTCCGGTTCGGGGGCGATGTAGGGCTCGTGCAGGTCGCACACATAGAGGGTGACCGACGAGTTCAGCACCGAGGTGTAGCTGGTCAGCACGGCGGCGGCCATGAAGGCGGCGAAGGCGCCGGAGAGCCAGGAGGGCATGACTTCGGCCACCACCCGGCCATAGGTGGCGTCGCCGATGTCGCCGAACAGTTTGTAGGCGCAAACTCCCGGCACCACGACGATGGCCGGTACGAAGAGGAGTCGGATGGCCATGGCCGCAAACACCCCCTTCTGGCCCTCGCGCAGGGTTGGGGCCGCCATGGCCCTCTGGGTGATGGTCTGGTTGGTGGACCAGTAGAACATCTGGATGAAGATCATCCCGGTCAGCAGGGTCGGCCAGGGAATGGGGCTCTCCGGCCCGCCGATCATGCTGAGCCGCTCGGGTGGTATGCCGGAGACGTCGAAATTGATGGCCGCCATGGCCAGCACGGTCACCGCTGCGGCCATACCCAGGACGCCGACGCCGGACAGGGTGTCGTAGACCGCCACGGCGCGCAGGCCGCCCATCACGGTGTAGGCCGCCCCCACCGCCGCGATTCCTCCGGCCAGCACCATCAGGGGCGGGCTGTTCTCGAGCATGGTCGAGAGGAAGAGGGCCCCCGTCTAGGTCATGATCGGCAGGTAGATGAAGACATTGCCCAGCAGGAACAGGAGCGAGACGGTCGCCCTCAGCCCCTTGGACCCGTACTTCCGCTCAAGGAGCTCGGTCGTGGTGGTGCAGTTGTTGCGATAGTAGATGGGCAGGAAGACCAGCGCCAGGATCGCCAGACCCGCGACGGCCGCCAGCTCCCACCAGGCGAGCAGCAGCATCTGGTTGCCGTTCATGCCCACCAGCTGGTCCGTGGACAGGTTGGTCAGGGTGATGGAGCCTGCCACGAAGGGCCAGGACAGGTTCCGCCCCGCCAGGAAGTACTCGCTGTGGCTGTCGGTGGATCGCCCGCCCATGCGCCGCACCTGGCGCCAGGTCGCCAAGGCCATGAGCAGGGTCAGGGCGCCGAAGACACCCCACTGGATCGCATTGGCTGTCATGGTCGGCCGCCCCCCAACGGTGGAGGCAGTCTAGAGGCAGGGGCGAACAAGAACCAGTAGGGGCGGGTCAGGCCGCCGGCCGCATCGGAGCCCTGCTCTAAGCCTTCTGGGACCCAGGCCGTCTGCCGGGCCTTAAGTCGCCATGACGCCCCGGTCACGGCCAGAACGGCACTCCGCGACGGGCGGGTCGACCCCCGCTGAGACCCGGATTTCAGGCGGTGTTCACGGCGTTGGACCGAATAACCGCACGACCATCGGCCGCTAGGTCGCGGCGGGTGGCCTCCAGACTCAAGGGGCCCGAGATACGACGGTTGATTTCATCGATGCCGGACTCTTTGACGCCCCGGGCGAGCAGATACCTCAGTGAGATCCGTTCATGGTCCGCAGCATCGGGCTGGGTGCCGTGCAGTGTGCACGCGTGCCACATGGCCGCGAAGCCGGCGTCGCCTGTCAGTATGACCTGGCGGGCGGTCAACGCATTGCCGTGCCCATCGGCATAGTTCCAAACGCCGCCCTCACCCTTGGTCAGTTGATGCGGGAAGATCGTTCCGCCGAAACTATGCGATCCCTCGAGAAGAAATAACGGCGCATCTGATTCGGTTACTTTGTGTAAGTATATATAGAGTGTAAGGAAATCAGCAGGACGATCCGGATAATCGATCAAATCCTGATGGAAATCGATTCCGTAAAAATAGGTTACGTCTCTATATTCAGGACGAATATAGGGTCCTAAATTATTGACAGGATTTCCGAGTATACGACTTCTCAACCAATCTGGAATCGAACTCTGAGGAACACCACAGACGATCTTTCGGTTCAAAATCTGGTAGTCGCTCCCCAAGATAGCTCCAACAGCTTCTCGGATCGCAGATGCCTCTTCTACAAATCCGACTTGATCTGAAAATCTATCGAGAAGATTTCGCCCAGGTCCCGGATTAACGCCCTTGTACTGAGGATCCGCGTCAAATTCCGCCTCACTGAGGAACAGACGGTGATCGAAGTTGCGAGTCCCCCGGATCTTCGCAAGCAGATCTTGCGCAGCCTTGGGGTCGAGAATCTCCGGGAACCGATATGCCCCGGTCTCGAACATCGATTCGAGAACGGTGGGTGTCGCTGATGTCGGGATTTTGCCGGCGGAGGCTGACATCGTCATCATGTCCTTACGGTTCGAGTTCCACTCAGGGGCTTCAACTCGCCTTGAGCGGGAACCCACCACCGACTGAACAAGCTGGAGACGCAACCCGCATACCGGTCATGTGGCCATTTTATGGTTAACAAAACGTTTCCTAATGCGGTGACAAAGCGCCCATCGCTGCAGAATGGCGAAGAGCCCGACGACGAGGGCCGACCGTGCATGACCAAGGCGGCGACCCTCCCGGAAATGCCGCGGCGATCCCTGCAGACCCGGCCTCTGCAGCCCTGGCTCCATCCCCGCCGAGCTGCGTGTCAGGTTGACTTGACACTGTCGCGCGAACCTGACAATATGTCGCAGTAACTTGACACTGTGGTGCGCCATGAACAATCGACTCAGACTTCTGAGGGCCGAGCGGGGCTGGAGCCAGGCCGAGCTGGCGGGACGCATCGACGTCTCCCGCCAGGCGGTCAACGCTATCGAGACCGGCAAGCACGACCCCTCCCTCAACCTCGCCTTCCGCATCGCCCGCGAATTCGGCCTGCCCATCGAGCAGGTTTTCGACGGCGGCGACGCCTGATGTTCCCCGAAGAGGAAGACACGATGACCTCCCCCGAAACGAACACCAACCCGCCCCTCTCCGGTGAGGACCGCCTGCGCAGGAGGCGACGTCGGATCGGCGCAGTCTGGATCGCCACCATCGGCGCCGGGTTCCTCGGCGGCGTCACCTTCGGCCTCGCGGCCGGCGGCGCCATGGGCCTCTCACCTCTTGTGTTCTGGGCCGGACTGGCGCTGCTCGCCGTCTGCGCCGTGGCCGCCAGCGTCTGGTTCATGCGGCGCGTCGACGAGGTCGAGGTGATGGACAACCTCTGGGCCAGCTTCGCCGGGCTGCTCGCCCACACGCTGATCAGCGCCGGCTGGGTTGCCGCTGCGGCCCGCGGCCTCGCTCCTGCGCCGGACGTCCTTTACGTTCTTCTCGCGACATTGGGCGTCACCGTTGTCGCCTACCTCGGCCTCAAGCTGCGCCGGCGGCTGGGCTGAGCCCTCAAGACCTTAGGAGATCCCCGATGTTCCCTCGCATCACCGCCCTCGCCGTCGCGCTTTTCGCGGCCCTTGGCCTGATCGCCTCGCCGGCCCCCGCTGTATCCCGCACCGCCGACCCCGCCCTCTGGGTGGTGCGCGACGCCGACACCACGATCTACCTGTTCGGCACCGTCCATTTCCTGCCCGCGGACCTGTCCTGGTTCGACGAAGCCGTGGCCAAGGCCTTCAACGCGTCCGACGAGCTGAGGATGGAGCTC
>JBJTEN010000066.1:0-11305 GCA_046092925.1 Phenylobacterium sp.
TATCTGAAGGCCCTCGCCGCCACGCCCATCGACGCCAAGACCGAACATTCTGATCGCGGCGCGCTCGAACGCCTACTCAACGAAGCCGCAAAGGCCGCCGACGGCCGTCTCCGTATCCAGCACGAGCCCAAACGCGACAAGGGCGGCGGCGGCTCGCCCGACTATATGGTCAAGCTTGACGCCCGCATCGTCGGCTATGTCGAGGTCAAGACTATCGACGAGGCCCTGTCCAAGGTTCTCCGTTCCGACCAGATCAAGAAGTATCAGAAGCTCTCCGACAACCTGATCCTGACCGACTATCTGGAGTTCATCTGGCTGAAGGGCGGCGAGGTCCAGCGCGCCCGTCTCGCCCATTCCGACGACCTGTCGGCAAAGAAGCTGGCGCTGAAGCCCGAGGCCGTCGAACAGGTCTCCGGCCTGCTCCGCGCCTTCTTTTCGACCGCGCCCCAGAACATCGGCCGGGGCCAGACACTGGCGGTCGAACTGGCCACCCGCGCCGCCCTGCTGCGCGACTTCCTGACCACCGAACTGATCCGGCAGGAGAAGGACGACGACCGGGGCAAGCTGCACGGACTGTATCAAGCCTTCCGCGACCAGATCTTCCACGACCTGGACATCCGCGCCTTCTCCGACGCCTTCGCGCAGATGCTGACCTATGGCCTGTTCCTGGCGCGGCTCAACGCGGGCGCGGGGGTGGAGGTCACCCTCGACAATGTGCGCAAATTCATCCCCGGCAGCTTCAGCCTGATCCGCGAACTGGTCCAGTTCCTGGAACAGATGGACGAGGACGAATACCGCCCGACCCGCTGGGTGGTGGACGAAATCCTGTCGATCGTGAACGGCATCGACCTTGCCGCCATCCACAACGACCTGTCGTTCCGGGCGCGCAAGGCCATCAGCCGCAAGGTCAAGGCGAGCGACGAGGAGGAGCACCGCCTCTTCGAGAAGGACCCCTTCATCTACTTCTACGAGGACTTCCTGAAGGCCTACGACCCGGCGATGCGAAAGGGGCGCGGCGTCTACTACACCCCGCCGCCGGTGGTGAACTTCATCGTCCGCGTCATCGACGATATCCTGAAGGACACCTTCAAGATCGCCGACGGCCTGGCAGACCACAGACAGGTCACCGTGCTGGACTTCGCCTGAGGCACCGGCACGTTTCTGCTGGAGGTGTTCGAACGCATCTTCGACACCATCGGCGGGCCGGACTCAGGCCGCGCCGACGGCATCGTGCGCGAGCATCTGACGAAGAACATCTACGGCTTCGAATACCTGATCGCCCCCTACACCATCGCCCATCTGAAGCTGTCGCAGTATCTGCGCGAGAAGGGTCATGCGCTGGAGGACAGGGAGCGGCTGCAGGTCTTCCTGACCAACACCCTGGAGCCGGTGGAACCCCAAGCCAATCTGTGGATGCCCGCCCTCGCCGAGGAGGTGAAGGGCGCGCAGGCGGTGAAGGACAAGCCGATCCTCGTGATCACCGGCAACCCTCCATATTCGGGGCACTCGAAGAACACCGGCGCGTGGATCACGGCCTCGATCGCCGAATACCGCAAAGGGTTTCCCGAACTGTCGAAACCAGCACAGGGCAAGTGGCTTCAAAACGACTACGTCAAGTTCATCCGGTTCGCACAGATGAAAATGGACGAGGTCGATGAAGGTGTTGTCGGCATCATCACGAGCCACTCATGGCTCGATAATCAGACGTTCAAGGGCATGCGGAAATCCTTGATGGATTCATTTGATCAAATTTATCTGCTTGATCTCCACGGGAATACAGAGCGGAGGGAAGTCTCACCGGATGGCTCAAAAGACGAAAATGTCTTCGACATTAAAGAGGGTGTTGCGGTGAGCCTCTTCATCAAGAAAGCGGGGTTGAAGAAGGCGGTGTTCCATGCCGATCTTTGGGGACGGCGGCTGGAAAAGTATCAGGCGACGACAGAAGCCGATCTTGGTTCGATCGAATGGGTAGAACTCCAGCCAGCAGAACCACTTTGGCTATTCTGGGATCAGGATGAAGAAACGGCGAGCGAATATCATGCTTACCAAACCCTGCCAGCAATCTTCGGTGGCTTAGGCGATCCCGCTCCAGGGTTTGTCACCACGCAAGACGAGTTCGCGATTTCTTTCACGGGTGAGGAAGCGCGCGACAAAGTGCAGGCTCTCTTGGCGACTAATACAGAAGCCGAGGCTCGCAAGTTGTTTCGCCTCTGCTCTCAGGAGCAATGGAGCTATGCGCGCTCGAAACAAGAGCTACCGAGCGTCGATCTTGGTGCCGCGACGGTCGAGGTCACATATCGCCCTTTTGATAATCGCTGGACCGTCTGGGATAGAAACGTCAACGTCCACCGGCGTGAGCGAGCAAATCGCTATCTTCTCAAAGACAATTTGGGTTTGTTGACCCACCGCCAAACTAAAGATGATCCCCAGCCATTCGTCACCGCTCATCCTGCAGCCCACAAATCTGGAACGCGGTACGATATTAGCTATGTGTTGCCGCTTTGTATTGATGGTCGAGAGGCCTTTGACCCCGCCTTCCGCAACTACATCGACGCCCGCTATGGCGAGCACTACGACCCTGAGCAGATTCTCGGCTATATCTACGCCGTCCTGCACGCTCCGACCTACCGGTCCCGCTATGCCGAGTTCCTACGGATCGACTTTCCGCGCATCCCCTTCGCCGAAACGCCGGAACAGTTCGAAGCCCTGTCGGTCCTCGGCTGGGAGCTGATCCAGGCCCATCTGCTGAAGACCGTCCCGCGCTCCAAGCCGCGTCTGGCCGACTACACCGGCAGGGGCGATCACACCGTCGAGGCCGTCCGATATTCGCCGCAGGAGGCGACCGTCTGGATCAACAAGACCCAGGGCTTCGCCAACGTCCCCCAGGCCGTCTGGGACTTCCACATCGGCGGCTATCAGGTGATCGACAAATACCTGAAGAGCCGCAAGGGCCGGACCCTGAACCTCGACGAACAGACCCACATCGGAAACATCGCCGAAAGCCTGAACTTCACCATCGCCCAGATGGCGAAGATCGACGCCGAATATGTGAAGGCGTTTCCGGCGGCGTGACCCAATCCTCTCCCGTAATGCGGGGGAGGATTTTGGCAACGAGGGATAAACTTCCCGCTCGGCTCGCGCTTCCTCACTCAATCCGCGATACTGGCGTCCGAATCGCACCGGACCCGCCATGCCCTCCGCCCAGGCCGAGTTGTTCCCCTCCCCCCAGGCCGACCTGTTCGGCACGCCTGCGGCCCCCGCCTATGTCGTGCCTCACCACATCGCGGTGAACACCCTACGAAAGACCCTCGCCACCCTGACGGCCGCCAGCCGCTGGCCCTGGGACCCGGACATGAAGGCCGCGCGTATGGATCGCACCGTGCCCAAGCTGCTCGCCGTCCTGCCAGCGGACGAGGCCGAGCACTGGGGCGGATTGATCGCGGCCGAGGCAGCGCGGCTGGACTTTTACCGTGTCCATGAGTGAGGGCGCCTCTTGGAAGGTCGTCGAGCCAATGGCCGCTTTCCACCCTTCTCGGAACTTCGGAAGGTCAGCTCTCGGGCAAAAAGGCCGAGCGGCGACTTCGAGAATAGGGCCGCTACGAGTTGGGGCCCAAGCGTCAGAAACTAACCACTAGAACAGCGAGCTCTTGGAGGCCGTCACCTCCGTGTAGCGGTGCACCCGCACGGACTGGACGAGGCCGAAGCCGATCATGACGGTCAGCATGACCGAGCCGCCGTAGGACAGGAGCGGCATGGGCACGCCCACCACGGGCGCCATGCCCATCACCATCGCCCCATTGATCAGGACGTAAAGGGCGAAGGTCGCGGTGACCCCGGCGGCGGTCAGCCGGCCGAAGTGGGAGTGGGCGAGCGAGGCCGTGCGCAGAGACATGAAGATCACCGCCACATAGAGCAGGAGCAGGGCCGCGCAGCCGAGAAATCCGAACTCCTCGGCCAGGGTGGCGAAGATGAAGTCCGTCTGCTTCTCGGGCAGGAAGTTGAGCTGGCTCTGGGACCCGAGGCCGTAGCCCTTTCCGAGCAGGCCACCGGAGCCGAGGGCGATCTTCGACTGCAGGATATGATAGCCGGTCCCGGAGGGATCCGTTTCCGGGTCCAGGAAGGTCAGAATCCTCTGCCGCTGGTAGTCGTGCAGGACGAACATGAAAAAGGGCGGCGCCGCGGCCAGGACAAGGCCGACCCCGGCGAGGATGATCTTCCAGGACAGCCCGGCCAGGACCACCACCGCCAGGCCGGTCAGGGCCAGGAGGACGGCGGTTCCGAGATCCGGCTGGTGGGCGACGAGAAGGGTGGGGGCGCCGATCATCAGCGCCGGAATGAGGAGTCGCCAGGACATCCGCGCCTGTTCGGCCGAGAGGCCGTGGTAGTAGCGGCCCAGGGCCAGGACCAGCCCCAGCTTCATGATCTCGGAGGGCTGGAAACTGCCGAGGGGCCCGAGATCCAGCCACCTCTGGGCGCCCAGGCGCACATCGCCGATCAGCTCGACGGCGATCAGCAGGATCAGGCTCAGGGCGTAGAGGGGATAGGCGACCATGGCCCAGACCCGCAGGTCGATCACCGCCAGGGCCAGCATCAGAAGAAAGGCCACGCCAAAGCGGGTGATGTGATTGGCGGCCCAGGGCTCCCAGCTGGAGCCGGCGATGGAGAACATCATCAGGCACCCCGCGCCGGCGATCAGGAAGAGCGCAAGGCAGAAGACGCCGTCGATCCGGAACAGCTTGTCGAACAGGAGGCCGCGTTCGGCGCGGGAGGAAAGGCCGGGAAAGGTCACGCCGGGCCCTCCGGACCGCCGGATTCAACCTCCGCCACGGTCAAGGGCGGGGGCGGCGGTCGCTCGATCCGGGGACGCAGGTCGGCGTCCTTCAGGAGGGCCAGACGCATCAGGTCGCGAGCCCTGGGCGCAGCGGCCTGGGCGCCAAAGCCCCCGTGCTCCACCAGAACCGCACTGGCGTATCGCGGGGTATCGTGCGGCGCAAACCCGGTGAACCAGGCGTGGTCGCGAAGATGCCAGGGCCCGGCGGTCCCGTGGACGCCGCGTCCCCCGTTGTAGTTGTAGCCCTGGGCGGTCCCGGTCTTGCCCGACATGCGGATGTCGCCCAGGCCGATCTGTCCGGTGCGCGCGGCGGTGCCCCGGGTGGTCACCGATCCCATGGCCTCGCGGACAAGGGCCAGGTGCGCCGGATCGAAGTCGAGGTCCGGAACCTCGGACCCCTCCGGTCGCGGGACGCCGCCCACCGCGCGGATCAGGCGCGGAACCAGGGCCTTGCGGCCGTTCGCCATGCGCGCCGTCGCCACGCACTGCTGCAGGGCCGTGACGAGGGTGTAGCCCTGCCCGATCCCGAAGCTGGGAGTCTCTCCGGGATGCCAGACCGGATCCCGGGGGAAGTTGCGGCGCTTGTAGGCCGTATCGGGGATCAACCCCTTCTTCTGACCGGGAATCCCGATGTCGAAGGCCTGTCCCAGCCCGAAACGCCGCGCCGTGTCGGCGATCCGGTCCGGACCCAGCTTGAGCGAGATGGTGTAGAAATAGGTGTCGCAGGAGGTGGCGATGGCGTCGTGCATGTTCGTCGCGCCGTGCACGCCGTCGCAGCGCCAGCGCCTGCGGCCAAAGTACCAGTGGCCGGGGCAGTTGATCGTCATGTCGGGGCTGATCCCCGCCTCGAGGGCGGCGACGGCGACCAGGGTCTTGAAGGTCGATCCCGGCGGATAGGTGGCGGTCAGCGCCTTGTTGAACAGCGGCTTGTGGTCGTACTCGGCAAGCGCCCTGTATTCGGCGCCGCTCAACCCCCGGACGAAGCGGTTGGCGTCAAAGCTGGGAGAGGACACCATGGTCAGGATGTCGCCGGAGCGACAGTCCATGAGCACCGCCGCCCCGCTCTCCTCGCCGAACAGCTCCAGGCCCCGCAGCTGGAGGTCCATGTCGAGGCAAAGCTGGACTTCCTTGCCCGGCGTGGGGGGGATATCGCCGCCGGGGGCGAGCCGCACCTGCCGGCCCCGCGCGTCCACCTCGACCTTCTGGGCGCCGGGACGCCCCCTCAGCTCCAGGTCGAGGGCCTTTTCCAGCCCCTGCCGACCAATGCGGAAGCCGGGGTGGAGCATGATGGGTTCGGCATTGGGGCCGGTCTCGGAGATGTCCTCCCGGTTCACCTTGGCCACATAGCCGATGACGTGGGCGAAGGCGCCGCCGTGCGGATAGACCCGCACCTCGCCCATGTCGGCCGTCACTCCCGGAAGCTCGGTGGCGCGGATGTTCACGGCCGAGAACTGCTCCCAGGTGATGTCCTCCATGATCGCCACCGGGGTGTTGCGCGGGGCGTTGCCGAGGTCGCGGAGGATGCGCTGGCGCCGGGCGTCGTCAATCGGGACATAGTCGGCCAGGGTCGAGATCATGGCCTCGGGGTCCTGGTCCTTCTGACGGGCGAACAGGAGCCGGAAGTTGGGCCGGTTGGTGGCCAGGATCGCCCCGTTCCGATCGGTGATCAGGCCGCGTGGCGGAGGAACCAGCCTGAAGTTGAACTGGTTCGACGTCGACAGCTTGGCGTAGCGCGCGTTCTCGGCGAGCTGCAGGTAGGCCAGACGTCCCGCGAGGGTGGCGATCCCGGCGCTGACGGCGGTGCCCATCAGGAAGGCGCGCCGGTGGAAGATGCTCTGCCGGGCGTTGACGTCGGAGAGGATGATCGAGGGTTGGGTCACGGGGGTCAGCGGAACCGGACGTCGGCGTCACGGAAGTGTTCGACGAGGAACGAGGCTAACGGGAAGAGCAGCACGGTCGCAAGCCACTGCAGGCCGGATGCGGCCAGGGAGGGAGCCGCCCCGCTGAGCCAGAGGGTCGCCAGCCATCCCGTGGCCTGGGCCAGCAGGCAGGCCAGCCCGTACCAGGCCCACAGCACGACCTGGGACTGTCCGGCCAGGATGTTCCGAAAGGCCAGGACCGGCAGATAGGCCGCCAGCAGGGACAGCGACCAAAGCCCGGTCGGGGCGCCCCAGAGCACCTCCAGCGCCAGCCCGCCGACCAGCAGGGCGGCGGCCGGCGACAGGGCAGGGCGGATCAGCGCCCAGGCGAAGGCGGGGACCATTAGGGTCACGGGCTCCGGCAGGGGAAGACCCGCCACCCGGATGGGCGCCGCAAGCAGGAGGCTGGCGAGGAGCGCGACCGCCAGGGGGGCTCCCACCCAGCGCGAAACGCGGAGCGGACGGGCGATGGCGCTCATGGCGCGCGGCCCCTCGACGGCGGTGTCGCGGACGGCGGTTCCGGGGCCCGGGGCGTCGCCGTCGGCGGCGGCGGCTCTGCAGGGCGGTTCAGGGCGCGCAGGTCCTCCAGCCGCACGAAGTCCTCGAACAGCAGGACGCGCACGACGTCGACGGGCGCCGCGTCCGAGGCCAGGCGAACCCTCAGGACGCCATCGGCGCCGCGGTCCACCTGACCCACGGTAATCCCCCTCGGCAGCACCCCGCCGTCTCCGGAGGTCAGGACCAGGTCGCCCGGCCGGGCGGCGTCGCGGCCGCGCAGATAGGCCAGCTCCGGGGCCCAGCCCCCGTCACCCGTCAGGATGGC
This sequence comes from Phenylobacterium sp., assembly GCA_046092925.1. Classification (GTDB taxonomy): domain Bacteria; phylum Pseudomonadota; class Alphaproteobacteria; order Caulobacterales; family Caulobacteraceae; genus Phenylobacterium. Next base: position 7,574 of record JBJTEN010000066.1, read on the forward strand.
CCGGGCCCGGGTCCGCTGGATCATGACGGGGGTGCGAGAGGCGGCGTCGGTCAGGAGCAGGACCCGGCTGACCCGGGGCGCAACCCCGATCACCCGACCCACGAGGCCGTTCTCGCTGAGGACCGGATGCCCCACCTTCACGCCCCGCTCCGACCCGACATTGATCAGGCGGGTGTTGGCGAAGGGGCCCCGGCTCTCGGTCACGGTCCGGCCCGTCACCATGGGCACGGGGGGATCGACGGCCAGCCCCAGGAGGGCCCGGTAACGGGCGTTCTCGTCGGCCAGGGCCACAGCGCGTTCCCGCCAGGCCTCGGCGGCCGCCAGCTCCGCCTTCAGGCGCCTGTTCTCCGACGCGGCGAAGAAATAGCCCCCGACGTGCTGGAAGGCGTCGCCCACCCAGCGGACCGGCGTCGCCACAGCGCCCGTCACCGGAGCGACCACCCCGTCGGTCGCCCTGCGCAGCGCGTTGTAGGCCTCGGTCTGGTAGGTCTGGCGGCGGTCGATCATGAGCAGGGCGAAGGCGACCACGAGCGCCACCACGGCCGCCGCCACCGCCCCCAGCACCAGGGGCAGCCGGATCTCTCCGAAGGGATTATCCCTGAATGACACGGACCCGACGATCTCCCGGGCCCTCGAGCGGAGAAGAGCCCCTCATTCGCGCTGCCGATCAGCCCCGCCTAGTGTTCCCAGTCCTGCGATTCCCGCCAGAGCCGCCTCAGGCGGCCGCGGCGTCCATTACGCTCTTCATCCAGGCCGGGTGCTCCAGCACCTTGCCGCAACCCAGGGCGACGCAGGACAGGGGATCATCCGCGACAGTCACGGGAAGACCGGTATGGTCGCGGATCTCCGCGTCCAGACCCCGCAGCAGGGCGCCGCCGCCGGTGAGCATGATGCCCTTGTCGGCGATATCCGAGGCCAGTTCCGGCGGGGTGGACTCCAGGGCCATCTGCACCGCGTCGACGATCTGGGAGACCGGCTCGCTCAGCGCCTCGGCGGCCTGTTTCTCGGCCACGCGGACCTCCCGCGGGACGCCCTGCATCAGGTCCCGGCCCTTGACGTCGATGGCCAGTCCCTCGCCTTCCTCCGGAGCCCGGGCGGTGCCGATCTCCTTCTTGATCCGCTCAGCCGTGGTCTCGCCGATGAGCAGGTTGAAGGTCCGGCGCATGTAGGAAATGATCGCCTCGTCCATGGTGTCGCCGCCGACCCGGACCGAGCGGGAATAGACGACCCCTGAGAGGGACAGGACGGCGACCTCGGTGGTCCCGCCGCCGATGTCCACCACCATCGAGCCGGTGGCCTCGTGGATCGGCAGGCCGGCCCCGATCGCCGCCGCCATGGGCTCGTCCATCAGGGCCACCCGGCGGGCGCCGGCGTTCAGGCAGCTGTCCTTGATCGCCCGGCGCTCGACCGCCGTCGCGCCCGACGGCACGCAGACAATGACCATGGGGTTCACGAAGCCTTTGTGGTTGTGAACCGTGCGGATGAAGTACTTGATCATCTCTTCGGCCACCTCGAAATCGGCGATGACGCCGTCCCGGAGCGGGCGGATGGCCTCCATGTGGCCGGGGGTGCGGCCCAGCATCTGCTTGGCCTCAAGGCCGACGGCGTAGGTCTCCTTCCGGCCGCCCACATTGCGCAGGGCCACCACCGAGGGCTCGTTCAGGACGATCCCGCGACCCTTCATGTAGATGAGGGTGTTGGCGGTGCCGAGGTCTATGGCGATGTCCTTGGTGACAGAGCCGAAAAGGGACGAAAACATTGAGGTTCCAGGGGGCGGAGAAGGACTGCGAAGGGGCCCGGCGGGGGATGGGAGCCACGGGCTTCATCGCCATCGGGGGCGCGCGCCGTCGGACCCTTCCCCGGCCGGACGGATCAGATCGTCCTCTGCCCTGCCACCGGGGCGAATTCAAGGCGAATCCGTTTCCTTGAGGGGCCCCGCTGCGCGGATTCAACCCGGATCCGGCGACAGGTCGCCGGCGACCGGGGCCACCCAGCCCGGAACAAGGGTGTAGATGCGCTCCGTCGCAAACCCCTCGAAGGCGTTGCGGCCCCGGTGGACGCCGGACAGGGCCTCGATCCGGGCCCGGGCCTCGGCGAGGTCGCCGGGCGACAGGAAGTCCTCGATGAGGGTGAACCCGTCCCGGGCCAGGCGCCCGGCGTGCGCCTCGACGTCAAATCCGGCGTATCCGGTCATCCGCGCCCTCCCCGGTCCGCCGGCGCATCCTGCCCGTTCAGGAGAGCGCCGTCACCACTACGCCGAGCGCCGTCGTCGCCCCGGCGGCGATCTGCAGGGGCGTCAGCTTCTCCTTGAACAGGGTCCGGCCGGCCAGGGCGGCGATGGGCGCCTCGATCACCCCGATCGCCCGCACCGGCCCCGGCGGCGACATGGCGAGGGCCGAGAACCAGAGGGCCGAGGCCCCGGTCCCGCAGGCGCCGGCGCCGAGGGACGATCGCCAGGAGGTGAAGACCGCCCTCAGGGCGGCGGGTCTGGCGACGGCGAGGACGCCGCCCAGCACGACGGACTGGATCGTCTGCGCCGCCACGACCGCGCCGATGCCGGCGTAGATGGGATGCCGGGGCTCCAGAGCCAGGCCCGCCTGCCGGTATCCGTTCATCGACACCGCGAAGAAGGCCGCGGCGGCAAGGCCCAGCAGGGCCCCGGCATCCAGTGTCCGGATGCCCTCCCGCAGCCAGGAGAGGACGAAGAGCCCGGCGCAGGTGACCCCGATCCCCAGCCACTGCAGCGGGCGCATGGAATCCCCGAAGACGATCCAGCCGGCCAGGGCCCCGAGGGGCAGGGCCGCCTGCTGCAGGAAGGTGGCGACCGCAAAGCCCGCCTTCTCCATCGCCACCAGCAGGCAAGCCGTGGCGGCGATCTGCGCGAGGCCGCCCATCCCGACGGTCACGAAGAATCGCAGGTCGGGATCCGGTCTGGCCTCGGGGGTCAGCGCGCTGATGATCCCCAGGAGGAGCAGGGAAAAGGGCAGGCCGAACAGGAACCGGACCAGGGTCGCCCCCCAGGGACCGGCGTCGCCGATCATCCCGCGCTGGAAGGCGTTGCGGGCGACCTGGAGCGGGGCGGCGGCCGCGGCGAGCACGGCCCAGAGCACGGCTCAGAACCCGCTGGCGATACGCGTGGCCGGGGCGGTCTTCTCCCGCCGGGCGATGAGGTTGTTCAGGGCGTTCACATAGGCCTTGGCCGACGCGGTCAGGGTGTCGGTGTCCGCCGCCTGGCCGGTGGCGATCCGTCCGTCCTCCTCCAGCCGGACCGAGACCTGGGCCTGGGCGTCCGTGCCCTCGGTAACCGCGTGCACCTGGAAGAGGCGCAGGTCGCTGTCGTGCGGCACGGCCTGGCGGATGGCGTGGAAGACCGCGTCCACCGGCCCGTCGCCGGTGGCGGCCGAGACCCGCTCCTCGCCATCGACGGTCAGGACGAGGTCGGCGGTCTGCGGTCCCTCGGTGCCGGCCACGACCCGAAGGGACTTCACCTGGATGCGGTCGGCGCCGGAGGCCAGGGCGTCGTCCACCAGGGCGACGATGTCGTCGTCGTAGACGTCCTTCTTCTTGTCGGCCAGGTCCTTGAAGCGCTGGAAGGCCTCGTTCAGGGCGTTCTGGCCCAGTTCGTAGCCCAGGCCCTTCAGCTTCTCGCGGAAGGCGTGGCGGCCGGAGTGCTTGCCCATCACCAGGTTGGTGCCGCCCTGCCCCACGTCCTCGGGACGCATGATCTCGTAG
>JBJTEN010000067.1:0-8549 GCA_046092925.1 Phenylobacterium sp.
GCGCGCGTTGGCGGGGCGTTGCTCGCCGGTTCGGAACTCCACCGCCGTGTGGCCCAGGGTCAGGGAGGACCCGGTTTCGACGGCGAGATGGCAGGACCGGACGGAGAAAATCTCCGGGGCCAGCAGCCACAGGATGACGCAGGGATCGTGCAGGGGCGGTGGTCCTCCGGTTCCCAGCTCCGCTTCAGTCCGGGCGCTGAAGGCCAGCAGCTGGCTTACGGCGCGCGACTGCGGACTGCGGAGCCGCGCAATCCGGTCGCGCCTCGCCTCTGTCGCGGCGACCTGGTGAGTGACATCAAGACCGAGGAGCACGAGGTCCAGCCCCGCCCGGACCACGATGTCGGCGGCATGAGGATCGGCGTGGATGTTGTACTCCGCCGAGGCGGTGATGTTGCCGCCTTCCCGGCGCGCGCCCCCCATGGCCACAACCTGGCGGATACGCGGGACGATGTCCGGAGCGCGGAGGATCGCCTCGGCGAGGTTGGTCATGGGTCCAGTGACTGCGATCGTCACCTCACCAGCGGGGCGGTCCCTGAGGACGGAGATCAGGTAGTCCACCGCAGGCCGGATCTCGGGACCCTGCGTCGGGACGCCCGCCGGCAGGTCGCCCAGGCCGGTGGATCCATGGAAATGGTCAGCCGCGACGGGGGGGCGGACAAGCGGCCGGTCCTGCCCGGCGAAGACCGGGACCTCCGGTCTTCCCGCCAGCTCCCGGATGAGGCAGGCGTTGCGGGCGGTGAGGTCGCCCCCGACATTCCCGGCCACCGTGGTGATGGCGAGCAGGTCAAGGGCCTCCGGCGCGGCAAGGGCGAGCAGCAGTGCGACGGCGTCGTCGACTCCGGGGTCACAGTCGAGGATCAGGGGAAGGCCGGGCATGGCTCAGCTTTCCCCGTTTCGCCCCCTGACGGCAAGTCGCCGGCGCAGACCGCCGGCTGCGTCAGTTGTCCCAGAGAATATACTCTTCCCCGGCCTTCTGAGGACGTCCCGAGGGTCGATCGATGAAGACCGGCCCCTGAAGCAGGGAGGGCCAGATCGGCTTGGCGCTCCGGGCGTCCTGTTGGGCGAGGAGGGCCAGCATGGCCTTGACCCGTTCGGGCTCCTGGGCCGAGAGGTCGGTCTTCTCGGTGGGATCGACAGCCAGGTTGTGCAGCCAGACCTTGGACCGGGCCTCGTTGCTCTGCAGTTTCCAGTCGCCGTCGCGCACCGCCTTGTACTGGCCCGAGCGCCAGAACAGCACCTGGTGGGGTCGCCCGTCCTTCGCGCCCTTGACGTAGGGCAGGAGGTTCACGCCATCGATCTCACGATCGGCCGGGAGGGGCGCCCCGGCGGCCCCGGCGATGGTCGAGAAGATGTCCACATGGGTGACGGGAGCCGCAAAACGCTGGCCCGATGGCATCCCGCCCGGCCACTTCATGTAGAATGGCGTCCGGATTCCGCCCTCGAAGAAGGTCGACTTCCATCCCCGGAACGGCTTGTTGATATCCTCCAGGCCGACATAGCCTGCGCCGCCGTTATCACTGCTGAAGATGATCAGGGTGTCCTTCTCCAGCCCTTCCTGGCGAAGGGTCTCCAGGAGTTTCCCGACATTCCGGTCAAGATTCCGGACCATGGCGGCATAGACCCGCAGTCTGTGATCCTGGATCTGGGGCAGGGCGTCGTAGTCCTCCCGCGTCGCCTGCAGCGGCGTGTGGATCGCATTGGGCGAGAAGTACATGAAGAAGGGCCGGTTCCGGTTGGCCCGGATCGCCCTGACCGCCTCGTCGGTGAGGTAGTCGGTCATATAGCCCTTGGGCGCGAACATCTCCGAGCCGTTGAACTGGACCATGTAGGGCAGGTTCGGCCACAGGAACCGGTCGATCGGGTCCCAGGGCTGCTTGGCGTTGACAACGGTCTTGTCCTTGACCGGCAGGAATAGCGAGGCCCCGGCCATGAAACCAAGGCTCTCGTCGAAGCCCCGGTCCTCGGGCCGGGCGCCCGGGTTGGCTCCCAGGTGCCACTTTCCGAAGTGCAGGGTGTGGTACCCCTGTTTCTGAAGCAGCTCCGCCACCGTGATCTCGCTCGCCGGCACGGCCAGCGCCTCCATGGGCGGCACGTCCTTGACCCGATCCCCGAAGAAGCGCGGCTTCACGATGCTGCCGGGTTCGGCCTCGGTGCCCACCATGCGCTGAAAGGCGACCGGCGCAGGGGTGAACTCGAATCCGAATCGGGTGGCGTACCGCCCCGTCATCAAGGACGCCCGGGAAGGCGCGCAGGTGGCGTTTCCGGCATACCCATTCTCGAAAATCACCCCCTCCCGGCCAAGGGAGTCCATGTTGGGCGTCGGAACGACGCCGCCTGCGACCCCTCCGTTCAGCGTCAGGTCGTTGAACCCCATGTCGTCGACCAGGATCAGAATGACATTGGGTTGCCGTCGCGCCGGGGGTGGATCCGCCGGCCCTTCCAGCCAGGTGACGGGGCGGTTCGGGGCGACGTCGGGGAGCCGCGCCTGGGCGATCAAGCTCAGGATCGCGAAACGATTCATCCAGGCCAGGGCGCCAAGCCCCGCAAGAACCAGGGAAACAAGGGCGAGGACCTTGAAGATCTTCATTGCTGCGCCTCCTCAGGCGGTCTTCCGGGGCGTGAGCCCCTGTTGCTCCAGACGCCAGCGGAACGTGTCCATCCGGTCCTGGCCGAAGAAGGGTTCGTTGTTGAAGACCATCATCGGGACGCCGTAGTGCCCTCCGTCGCGCTGTGCGACCTGATTGTCGTCGATCACGGCGTGAAGACGCCCGGCCTCGGTCTCGACCCTTGCGAACAGGTCCTCCGGGTCAAGCCCGGCCCGGCGGGTCGCCCCTGCCAGGTGGCCGCCCTCGTGCCAGTTGTCGACATCGCCGCTCCAGAAGAGCGCGCTGACCTCCTTCAGGAAGGGCAGTCCGCGTCCGGCCTCGGCCGCCAGCACGCCCAGCCGGGTCAGCCGGTGAATGTAGGGCTGTTCTGCGGGATAGGTTCCGGTCGCCATGTCCATGTAGACGGGATCAGGCCGCGGCCAGCGGTAGGGCATGCCCAGACGCTCGGCTTCCCGCCGGGTGTCCAGCATCAGATAGGAAAACCAGAGAGGGTCGCGACCCTCGAAGAAGACAGGTGTCCGGACGGCGAGGGGATAGACCGGACGAACCCTGCAGCGCACGTCGTAATCGGTCTCCAGCGACAGCAGGCGGGGTGTCACGAGATACGAATAGGGGGAGCGGAAGGACCAGTAGAGGTCGTATTCAAGCGTCATGCGCGGACTCCGGGACGGACGTTGGCGTTTCGGCCCGCCCTGGCATAGGCTGGGTGGCGGGAACCTGTGTGGGGGGAGGGGTTGATGCTGGCCTTGAGGATCGTGCTGGGCGCACTCGGGCTTCTGTCATTGATGGTGGCGGGCCGTGTCCTTGCGGATCCGGCCGGCGCCGCGATCCAGTTTGGCCGGGAGGTCAACGGGGCGCTTGGGCAGGCGACCCTCCGGGCCGATGTCGCCGCCCTGTGCGCGGTGACCGGCGGCCTGTCCGTCCTTGCCGCCGTCAGGGGCGACGGGCGGTTTCTCCTGGGACCGGTCTGCCTGATCGGGGCGGCGCTCGCAGGACGCCTTCTGAACCTTGTCGCGGCGGGATTCACCCTCGACCAGGTGGCTCCAATCCTGATCGCGGTGGTGGTCCTGATGGTCCTGTTGGCAGGGTTCCGCAGCCTGCGCCCGGTCACGGCGCCCGCTTCACCGGCCTGAGTCCGGACACGCCAGCTCTCGCCCGGCCCCTTCAGGCGTCCGGCCTGGTCGGCCGCGCACTCTCGCTCATTCCCCCTCATGGAGGGAGATTGAAATATCGGCACTCGGAGTGCAACTACTTTACCGTCGACCTATTGCTGCTGCTGCTGCCGCTCCAACAGGGACGAACCGCCCCCTGGACGCCGGCGGCCGCCGCCGCGGGCGAAGCTGGGGCTGGCCAGGCGCATGAACTCCGGCTCCCCCGCAGTCGGCCGGGCCCGCCGGACATTGACCCCGACGGCCAGCTGGCTCTCGGCCTCACCCTTGTACACCCCTCGTGACGGGGGAACGTCGGAGTAGTCGCGACCTATCGCCGCCGAGACGTGCCGTTCTCCGGCAAGGGTGTTGTTGGTCGGGTCGAAGCCGATCCAACGGGTCGAGGGCAGAAACACCTCCAGCCATGCGTGGGAAGCGTCCGGGTCCGATCGGTCGCCACCTTCGCGGTCGGTGAAGAGGTAGCCTGAGACATACCGCGCCGGTATTCCCCAGCTCCGGCACAGGGTGATCATGATGTGGGCGAAGTCCTGGCAGACACCCCTTCGGGCGGACAGGGCCAGGTCTATCGGGCTCTCCGCGTCCGTCACCCCGGGCTCATAGTCGAACGCGTCATAGATGGTCTCCGCCAGACGGCGCACCGCCGTGAGCGGGTCGCTGTCCCGCAGACGGTCCAGCGCGCGCTCGGCGGCGAAGGCGCGGAGGGCGTCCGTCTCCACGCAAAAGCCCTGCAGCCGGAGAAAATCGAAGGTCTCGCCCAGAACCCGGTCACTCCTCAGCCTGTCCCATTCGCCAAGGTCCAGGGCCGCGGGTAGCGGTTCGGGCGCAGTGGTCTCGACGATCGAGCGGGCGGTGATGGTCAGCTGCTCATGCGGTTGGGGCACATCGAAGTGATAGACCGCATTTCCGAAGGGATCGGCGTACGAGAACACCTGAGCAGCGGGATCGAGGTCCAGCTCGAAGCTCGCCAGCCGCTGCCTGGGCGTCTTCTGCGGCTGCATCCAGACCTCCATGACGCTTTCCCGGACAGGGGCGGCGTAATGGTAGCGGGTGACGTGTCTGACCTCGAGGAGCATGGGCGATCCTAGGCAGGGAGGCGCATTTCAAGGGAGTAGGCGACGAAGTTGTCATAGATGCCGGCGTGGAGGCGTGCGCATTCCTCCAGAACCGTCGCCACGAGGAGGTCTGAGTCCTCGGCCGTGAGGGTCTCGGCCTCGGCGTATTGAAACCGGGCCCTCAACCTGCCCGCCAGTCGCTCGGGACCCGCTGCGCCGCCGAGGTCCACGTTCCTGCCAACCCCGGAAAGGTGCTCTTCGATCCGCGCGGTGGTGAATCTGAGCGACCGCGGAAAGTCCTCGTCGAACATCAGGAACTGGCGGATGAGCCGCGGCTGGATGTCGGCCGTATGCTTGCGCAGGTAGGGCTCGAGGGCGCAGCTCATCCGCAGGAGGGCGGTCATGGCGGCGTGCTCCGTGACCGGCCGACCGAGGCTTTGCCCAAATCCGGCCTGCAGGAGCCGGCCCGTCAGCTGGGCCCGTTCGATGAACACCCCGAGCTGGAGAAAGCCCCAGCCCTCGCCATGGCTCATCGTGGCGTCCGCCGCTCCCTTGAAGAGATGCAGATCGGCGATGATGTCGTGGAGAAACTGCGACGGGGCGTCTGAGAACTCCCGGGGGGCGGCGGAGCCCGTGACCCGCAGGTAGATGAGGTTCAGCCTTTCCCAGGTCTCGGTGGTGAGCTGGTCACGAACCTGTCGCGCGTTCTCGCGGGCGCGGGCGAGGGCGGCTGTGACAGAGTCGCCTTCCTCGTTGTCCATCGTGATGGCCACGGCCGCGTCCCAGGGCGAGACCTCGAACCGGGGATCTCCGTCCGAGATTGCGGAGACCACCATGCGCGCCACCTGGCCGGAGCTCTCCGTCCTGTCGAGCGTCGAGTTCAGGAGCACGTCCGCAAGGCGGCACATGTGCTCGGCCCGCTCCACGTATCGACCGATCCAGTAGAGGCTGTCTGCAACCCGGGCGAGCATCATGTTGCACTGTCCCCCTGTTCGCCCGCCCCCAGAACCCAGGTGTCCTTTGAGCCGCCGCCCTGACTGGAGTTCACGACCAGCGAGCCCTTGCGCAGGGCGACGCGGGTGAGTGCGCCGGGTGTGACGCGGATCTTGTCGCCGGAGAGGATGAAGGGCCTGAGATCGACGTGTCGCGGATCGATGGCTCCATCGATCAGGCAGGGGGCGGTCGACAGCTGAATCGTCGGCTGGGCTATGTAGTTGTCCGGATTGGCGCTGAGGGCTGTGGCGAAGCTTTCGCGCTCCGCTCGGCTGGCGTGCGGCCCCACCAGCATGCCATAGCCGCCCGAGGCGCCCACCGCCTTGACGACAAGCTTGTCGAGATTGGCCAGCACGTGGGAGAGCTGCGACGGCTCGCGGCACAGATAGGTCTCGATGTTCGGGAGAATGGCGTCCTCCCCGAGGTAGTAGCTGATGATCTCGGGCACATAGGCGTAGACGGCCTTGTCGTCCGCCACCCCGGTTCCCGGCGCATTGCAGATCACGACGTTCCCACCCCGATAGGCGTTGAAGAGGCCCGCAACGCCAAGGCTGGAGTCCCGGCGGAAGGTGAGGGGGTCGATGAAGTCGTCATCGACCCTGCGGTAGATGACGTCCACGCGCCGGAGCCCGGTGGTGGTCCGCATGTAAACCATGTTGTCATGCGTCACGAGGTCCCGTCCCTCAACGAGGGGAACCCCCATCAGGCGGGCCAGATAGGCGTGCTCGAAGTAGGCGGAGTTGTAGACGCCGGGGGTCAGCACAACGACCTGGGGGTTCGGCCGCCAGTCCGCAGCCATGCTTCTGAGCGTCGAAAGAAGGAGGTCGGGATACTGTTCGATCCGCCGCACTCCCGCCATCCGGAACGAGCCGGGAAAGGTCCGCTTCGCCGCCTCCCGGTTCGCCAGCATGTAGGAGACGCCTGACGGAACCCGCAGATTGTCCTCCAGGACCGCGAAGCCGCCGTCCGGCTTGCGGATCAGATCGCTCCCGCAGACGTTGGCGTAAGCTTGGTGGGGCACGAAGAGATCCTGCATTTCGCGCCGGTAGGAGGGGGCCCCCAGAACCAGTTCACGGGGAACCACGCCATCCATCAGGATTTTCTGGTCGCTGTAGACGTCCGCCAGGAACATGTTGAGCGCCCGGAGGCGCTGAACCAGGCCCGCCTCGATGGTGGCCCACTCTTCGGCCGGAATGATCCGGGGCAGGAGGTCGGTCGGAATGATCCTCTCGGTGGAGCTTTCCGCGCCATAAACCGTGAAGGTGATGCCCTGCAGCAGAAAGAAGCGCTCAAGCAGCCTTTGCCGTTCTGCAAGATCCTCGTCTGAAAGACTCGCGACCCGGCGCGCGAGGGCGGCGTAATGCGGCCGCACCTCGCCGGAGGTATCGACCATCTCGTCATACGGCGCCTCTGCATGTGCAGTCGCGCCGGCGCCCTGAATTGCGTCGGCCAAAGCGTATCTCACCCGGTGCTCCCTCCGTTTGGATACGAAAGGCAGGAGCCTGAAAAAACAGGCCTCTGAATAGAGCGTGGACCGAAGTTTGGCGACAGTCCCTCGCAGCGGCGCCCGAATTATGGGCGCCTGCACGGCCAATGAGCGGAATCGACGCCATGTCGGTGGGTGACATCCTCTGCGACGGCGGGGTATCTCAGGCCGACGAGCGGAGGCGGACCTTGACGGGATGGCGACTGTTCCTGGCGGGCCTTGCCGGTCCTGTCCTCCTTTCGGGGACGTTCGCTCATGCGGAGCCGCGGCTACGGGCGGAGATCCGCGGTGACCTCCCGGCCGATCTCCGGAGCCGCATCGAAGCCGCCGTCGGAGCGATCGACCGACCGGCCCGGAACCGTTTCGACGCCCGGCAGAGGGCGAACGTGGCCGCTGATGAGGCTGCGGCGGTGCTGCGGTCCGAGGGCTACTACGACTTCCGGGTCCGCCCCAATGTCTCGGAAGGCGCCGATGCGGAGCCCTTTGTCGAGGTGGAGATCGGTCCGAGATTCCGAATCTCCCAGCCGGTAGTCGAGTGGATCGATCCGGCGCCGCCGGAGTCGCTTCAGGTCAGGGCGACGGGCGAGGCCAAAATCGAGCCCGGAAGTCCGGCGCGCGCCATCGATGTGGTGTCTGCGGAGGCCCGCATTCTCTCGGTCGTCCAGCAGGAGGGTTACGCCGACGCCTTCATCGCGCCCCGGGATGTGATCGTCGACCATGCGGACCAGACCCTCAGGCCCACCTACCGCATCAGCGCGGGCCTGCCGGTCCGGCTTGACGCGCCGCAGATGGAGGCCGCCGGTCGTACGAGGCCTGAGTGGCTGGCGGATCTGTCACCCTGGGTTTCCGGGGCTTCCTACGATCCGGCCGCCGTCGCCGAGCTGGAAAGGAGCCTCGTCGAGACCGGGGTCTATGATCAGGTCTCCGTCAACCTCGCTCCCCTGGAGGACGCTCCCGAGGGCGGGTTGCGACCTGTCGTCGTCGCCCTTTCCGACAAGCGGCCTCATCGTCTTGAGACCGGGGCCAGCTATTCCAGCAGCGATGGCGTCGGCGCCGACCTGCGATGGACCCATTTCAACCGCTTCGGCCTCGCCGACACGGGGGCGGTCTTCGGCCGGGCTTCGACCGTGGACAGCCGTCTCGGCGTCGAGTTGACCCTGCCACACTGGAGACGGCTGCGGCAGGCCTTGACCGGGTATGCTGCGGTCTCGTCATAGGCCGACGTTTCCCGGCTGAAGACCGC
>JBJTEN010000068.1:0-19684 GCA_046092925.1 Phenylobacterium sp.
GATCACGAACGGCGGGGGCGGATCTGCAGGCCCTGGCCGCCGGCGCTCTTGCTGAGCTTCCCGCCGGGCCTGTCTTCGTGTCCCTCAAGGCGGGGGCCACCGGGAACTGGCTGAAATCTCGTTCCCTTCGCCGCCAGGCGGAGACGACCACGGACCTGTCCCGGACCGGTGTGAACGGCCAGGCGAGTCTGGACCTGCCGCTGCTGCGTCGGGACGCAGAGGGACCGGGCCAGATTGGCGATGTCTCCCTGAACTTCAATCTGCAGGGCGAGAGCCTGTCCGACGCCGGAACCCTCGGCGCCGTTGGCGCGGGCGTGAACTGGTCCCCGACCGAGGGCCTGACCCTTCTGGCGTCGTTCAGCCGCGACCAGTCCCCGCCGACCCTGGTCCAGCTGGGCGCGCCCCGGACGGTGACCACCGGGGTCCGGGTCTTCGACTTTGTCCGCAGCGAGACCGTCGAGGTCACCCAGGTCTCCGGCGGGGATCCCGACCTCGCCAGCGACACCCGCGACGCGACCCGGTTTGGCGTCAACTGGAAGCCCTTTGCAGAGCGGGAGATCAACCTCTCCGTCAACTACAGCCAGAGCCGGGCCGAGGATGCCGCGGCCGCCCTCCCGGCCCTCACCTCGGAGGTCCAGGCGGCGTTTCCCGAGCGGTTCCTGAGGGACGCCTCCGGCCGTCTCGTGCTCATTGACGCCCGTCCGGTCAGCTTCCTGCGGAGCGACCGGGAGGAGGTCCGCTGGGGGTTCAACTGGTTCTCGGGCGCCGGGCCGCAGCGGGGTCTCCGGGGTCCCTCAGGGGGGGCTGGCGGAGGCGCGCCCGGTGCGGGCCAGGGCGCGCGCATGGGGCCTGCGATGGGTCCGCCAGGGGCCCGGAACGGGTTCCAAGTGTCTCTCTACCACACAGCCGTGCTGACGGACCGGATCCGCGTGCGCGAAGGCGGGCCGGTCTTCGACCTGCTGGACGGATCGGCGGCGGGCGCCCGTGGCGGGACCCCCGCCCACGCCGTCGACCTTCAGGCCGGGCTCTTCCGCAATGGCCGGGGCGTTCGGCTGTCCGGGACCTGGCGGCAGGGCACGCGGGTGCGCGGCGACGCCCCGGACAGCGACCTGACCTTCTCCGACTTCGCCACCCTGGACCTGCGGATGTTCGAGACCTTCGCCGGTTCGCCGGATCTCGTCCGCCGCTGGCCCTTCCTGAAGGGCGCCCGTCTGACCTTCGCCGTGGACAACCTCTTCGATTCCCGGCTGGAGGTCCGCGACGGGAAGGGCGCCACGCCTGCGGGATACGACGCCGATATCCTGGATCCGGTGGGCCGGGTGATCGAGGTCAGTTTCCGAAAGGTGTTCTGAAACCCTTGCGCCGGGCCTCGGGCTGGACTTCCCTAGCCCAAAGCCAAGGGAGGACGCCGTCATGACAGAGGCATCGGTCGGGAGGCCGCCTTTTCGTCCGGAACACGCCGCCTTCGCCGCCCAGGTCGAGGCCGCCCAGGACGTTCTGGACGCTTTCATGAGCGCCTGGAACGCCCGCGACGCCGATGGGGTGCGCGCCAGCTTCAACTTTCCCCACGTGCGCTTCGCCTCGGGCCAGGTCCGGGTCCTGTCGCCCGAGCAGGTGAACGACTCCATGTATGCGGGCGCGGCCCTGACGGAGTGGGGGCGGTCGGCCTGGCAGCGGCGCGAGGTCATCCACGCCGGCCCGGACAAGGTGCAGTTCGACACCCGCTTCGCCCGCTACCGGCCGGACGGAAGCCTGATCAGCGCCTTTGACTCGATATATATCGTGACCCTTCAGGACGGCCGCTGGGGCATTCAGGGCCGGTCCAGCTATGCGCCCTGAACCGGACATCCGCGCATGAAGGCCGCCAGCTATCCCCTCGCGCGCCAGCAGGACTTCACCTCTCAGGTCAACGGCAGGACCTACCGGGTGCGCATCGCCACGCCCTACGGGCCGCCGCCGGAGGGGGGGTATCCGGTTGTCTACGTCCTCGACGGCGACGGCTATTTCGGCTCCTTCGCCGACGCCGCCCGGCTGCGCGCCGCCGCCGGGATGGAGCTGCCCCACGCCGTGATCGTCGGGGTGGGCTATCCGGGCGAGGACTTCGCCGGCGCCCTCGGCCGCCGCTTTCTCGACCTGACGCCGACCGAGCCGGACGAGGCCGAGAAGGCCAACCACACCTTCGCCTCGGGCGAGATCCGCTATGCCGGCGCCGACGACTTCCTCGAGATTCTCACCGGCGAGGTGCGTCCGCGTGTGGCCGGGGTCCTGCCGGTCAATCCTGCCCAGGAAGCGGTGTTTGGCCATTCGCTGGGCGGCCTCTTCGTCCTCTACAGCCTGTTCCGCCGGCCCGACGCCTTCTCATCCTGGCTGTCCCTCAGCCCCTCCATCTGGTGGGACGACCGGGTGGTTCTGAAGGACGAGGCGGGCTTCACCCGCGCCCTGCAGGGCCTGGCCCGGCCACCCCGGCTGTTCGTCGGGGTCGGCGGCCTCGAGCAGCCCGAGGGCTCGCCCGCGCGGATGGTGGACAACGCCGTGGAGCTGTCCGCCCGACTCGGCGCCCTGGCCGGTCCGCCGGGCTGGCGCTTCGCCTCGCGGGTCTTCGAGGGCGAGACCCATACCGGCGTGGTCTGGCCGGCCATCAATCCCCTGCTCGACTTCGCCCTCAGGGACGCCTGAGGCGCCGCTTGCCGGGGGCGGTCCGCCCTGTAGAAGTCTGCGTCCCAAACCCCGATGGAGTCCGACCGTGCCCGCAACCTTCCGCGCCCTGCGCGCCCATAAGACCGACGCCGGGATCGAGACCCGCCTCGAGAGCCTGACCGACGCCGACCTGATGGAGGGCGACGTCACCGTCCGGGTGGAGGCCTCGACCCTGAACTTCAAGGATGGCCTGGCCCTGACCGGGCGCTCGCCCATCCTGCGGACCTTTCCGATCATCCCGGGCATCGACTTCGCCGGCGTGGTGGAGACCTCGTCCAATCCCGGCTTCGCCGCAGGCGACCGGGTGGTGCTGAACGGCTGGGGCGTCGGGGAGACCTGGCACGGGGGCTACGCCGAGCGCGCCCGGGTGAAGGGGGAGTGGCTGGTGCGCCTGCCTGACGGCCTGTCCACCACGCGCGCCATGGCGATCGGCACGGCGGGCTACCCGGCCAGGCTCTGCGTCATGACCCTGGAGCGCCAGGGGGTGACCCCGGGCTCGGGCGACATCCTGGTGACCGGCGCGGCGGGCGGGGTCGGCAGCGTCTCCATCGCCCTGCTCTCCGCCCTCGGCCACCGGGTCGTCGCCTCCTCCCGGCGGGCGGAGTCCGAGGGCGAGTACCTGCGGGGCCTGGGCGCCGCCGAGGTGATCGACGCCGCCGAGTTCTCCGGTCCCGCCCGGCCCATCGGCAAGGAGCGCTGGGCCGGCGTGGTGGACTCCGTGGGCAGCCACACCCTGGCCAACGCCATCTCGCAGACCCGATACGGCGGGGCGGTCGCCGCCTGCGGCCTCGCCCAGGGCATGGACCTGCCGGGCTCCGTGGCGCCCTTCATCCTGCGCAGCGTGGTCCTGGCCGGCGTGGACAGCGTGATGCGCCCAACACCGGACCGGGTGGAGGCCTGGCGCCGGCTCGGGACCGACCTGGACCTCGCCCGCCTCGACGCCATGACGCAGACGGCCGGGCTGTCCGATCTGCCCCGCCTCGCAGGGGAAATCCTCGACGGCAGGGTCCGCGGTCGCGTGGTGATCGACCCTTCGACCTAGCTCAGGGCGCCTGCGGCGAGCCCCGCGACGGCGCCCGCCGTCAGCAGGCTGCGAAGGCGCGCAAACCAGGGGGGAGGTCCTTCGGAGCGGATGTCCCAGAGCCAGCTCAGGGCCAGGGCCGTCGCCAGGGCCGGGAGCTGGAGGGTGTTGATCGGCAGGCCGGGGCTGGCGATCAGCACCCAGGCCGCCACGCTGGGAACCATCGACAGGGCGATGACTCCCGGGTCGGGCCGCTCGGAGCGGATTTCAAGGCCCCAGCGGGCGCCGCCCAGGAAGGACAGGATGACGGCGGCGTAGAACCCCAGGGCCCTGTCGGCGAGGCCCTCCAGTTCCGGCGCCGCCAGCGCCAGGACCGGCAGGCCCAGGAAGGGGATGAGTCCGGCGAGGCCCCAGGCCAGGCCCACTCGGGGAATTCGGCCGGCCGCCTCCGGGGGATCAGCTGAAGTCATGGATCCCTTTTCCGGTGGAGTCGGGCGGCTGGCAAGTCGTTGTCCGGCGTCAGGACGGCGCGCGCCCGCGCCGGAGACGCCGCCAGAGGAGCACGCCGGCGCCGGCCATCGCCAGAAGGGCGATCCCTGCGGCCGCCAGAAGGGTGGGCGCCTGCCTGGCCAGGACATTGGCCGCCAGCTGCCTCTGCATGTCGTACCCCTCAGGCACGGGCGCAACACCGACCCGGGCCTCATAGGCGGCATAGTCGGCGAGCATGAGTTTCAGCCTCCCGGGGTCGGCGGCGGACAGGTCGCGGGTCTCGCCCGGGTCCCGCACCACGTCATAGAGCCGCCAGCGGCCGTCTCCGAGGGGCGGCATGTCGCGGATGATCTTGTAGTCGCCCCGATAGAGGGCGGCGTTGCCGGAAACTTCGATACCGAGCGGGGTCTCCGATCCACGGACCGGACCTTCGCCGCCGGCCAGGACGGACCGCAGGCTCAGCCCGTCCATGGCCGGGGCCTCAGGGGCAGGCCTCGCGCCGGCCAGGTCCACGAGGGTGGGCGTGACATCGGTGACGAAGGTCAGGCCGTCGATCCGGCGCCCCGGCGCCACGCCCGGGCCGGAGACGATAAGGGGCGCTCGCAGGCCCCCCTCGGAGACATAGAACTTGTAACGCCGTCCCGGCGCGGCCAGGGCTTCCGCCCATTCGCGGCCGATGAAGTTGAGACTGCCCGGGCCGCCCAGTCCTTCTTCTCTCCAGGCGTAGCCGTTGAGCCGCATCCAAAGGCCCATGCCCCTCTGGTGGACAGGGTCGCTGGGTTCCGGACCGTTATCCGACGTGATCACGAAAAGGGTGTTCCCGAGTTCGCCCCGCGCTTCCAGCCGGCGGATCAGCCGGCCTATGGCCGAGTCCGCAGCCTCGATCATCCCGGCGTAGACCTCCATCGATCGGGCGGCCATCCGGCGTTCCTCGGGCGACAGGGCTTCCCAATCCCGGGCGTTTGGGGAGAAGCCTGCGACCGCGGCGTCCTTGGGGAGCAGGCCGTTGCGCCTGGCCTTGTCCACCCGTTCGTCCCTGAGGGCCTCCCAGCCCGCATCGAACCGGCCCCGGTAGCCGTCGCTGAAGCG
This sequence comes from Phenylobacterium sp., assembly GCA_046092925.1. Taxonomy (GTDB): domain Bacteria; phylum Pseudomonadota; class Alphaproteobacteria; order Caulobacterales; family Caulobacteraceae; genus Phenylobacterium. The sequence goes on from JBJTEN010000068.1 coordinate 5,297, forward strand.
CGCGGGCGCCTGGACGGGAATGTGCACCGCCTGAAGGGCGAGATAGGCGAAAAAGGGTTTCCGGCCGGCGGGCGACTCGTCGATGTAGCGGGTCAGCCTGTCCACGAGCAGGTCCGAGGAATAGAAGGACTCCGGCATCCGAACGGGCCGTCCATCCTCGAACCAGGGCGCCTCCCTGTAATAGGGCATGTAGGACTTCGGGGCCCAGTTGTCCGCGCCCGAGGCGTCCAGGGCCAGCGAGCGGTCGAAGCCCTGGCCATCGGGCAGTTCGCCCGGTCCATGGCCCAGGTGCCATTTCCCCGCCATCAGGGTCCGGTAGCCTTCGCCACGAAGGCGCTCCGCCAGGGTCAGGATCTCCGGCTGGATCCGCAGGGCGTAGCCCGGCCGGTCCCTGTGTTCCGGGGGCAGGACCTCCCCGATTGTCGCGGCTCCCGCCCGGTGGCTGTCTATCCCGGTCAGAATCATGGCCCGGGAGGGGGTGCAAAGGGGCGAGGTGCGATAGCCGGTGAACAGGGCGCCCCGCCGGGCCAGGGCGTCAATGTGTGGGGTCCGCGCCTCACCGCCATACGCGCCGAGGTCCATCAGGGCGGCGTCGTCGAACAGGATGACGACGATATTGGGGCGCGGGGCCGGACCCGGCGCGGTCCGGGCCGGGGCGGTCGCCACCCCCAGGGCGAGGGCCGCCGCCGCCGCACCCGCCGCCAGCCGCCCGCGTCGACTGCTGCCTTCCCTCGACATGGTTTCACCCCGACAGGATATTGGCGTTACGCGTGTCATATGTTCCTGCCGGGTGCAAGCCTCGCACGCCAGTCGCCGGGGCGCCGGCGACGGGCCCCGGGATCGTTTCCGGAGCCTCAGCGGTAGCTGAAGATGGGGTCATCCAGATTGAGGTTGGGCAGGAGGTCCTTCTCGCTCCAGTAGTCCTGGGTATGGCGCCATTCCGGCTTGTCTCCGGCCTTGGGCATGAGGTGGACGCCGCGCATCAGGTAGCCGGGATTGAACTCGGTCTCGTCGATCCAGGGCCCGAGCTTCATGCCGGCGTCCTCGGGGCGAAGGGCGGGCTCGACCCGCCGCAGGCCCTTTCCGTCCATGTGCTTCAGCAGGCGGGTGACGAAATCACCCATCAGGTCGGCGCGCAGGGTCCAGCTGGCCCGGAAATAGCCGAACACCCAGGCCAGGTTGGGCAGGCCGGTGAACATCATGCCGCGGTAGGTGACCGACTGGGACAGGTCCACGGGCCGTCCGTCCACCGCGAAGGCGATGTCCCCCAAGACGTTCAGGTTGAAGCCCGTGGCGGTGATGATGATGTCCGCCTCCAGCACCTTGCCGGACTTCAGGCGGATGCCCTCCGGAACGAAGCGCTCGATCTCGTCGGTCACCACCCCAGCCTTGCCGGCCTTCACCGCCTGGAAGAAGTCGCCGTTCGGGACGAAGGCGATCCGCTGACGCCAGGGATCATAGCGGGGCGTGAAGTGCTCGGCGACATAGTCATCGCCCAGGAGGCCGCGCAGAACGCCCAGCAGCTCCTCGCGCACCTCGGCCGGCTGTTCGAGGGCCCGCTTGGTCATCTGGGCGCCGGTCTTCAGCATGGCCCGGCGGACGATTTCGTGGGTCCAGGCCGGGTCGATCTCCAGCTCGCGCAGGGTCTCGGCCAGCTCGTTCCGGTTCCGCCCTGGCGTGAAGTAGGTGGGCGAGCGCTGCAGCATGGTGACGTGGCCGGCGGCATCGGCCAGGGCCGGGATCAGGGTCGCCGCCGTCGCGCCCGAACCGATGACCACGATGCGCTTGCCGGCGTAGTCCAGGTCCTCCGGCCAGGTCTGCGGGTGGACGAGACGCCCGGCGAAGTCGTCCATGCCCGGCCACTCCGGGGTGTAGCCCTCGCTGTGCCGGTAGTAGCCCTGGCACATCCAGAGGAAGCCGGCCGTGTGGCGGAAGCGCTCACCGGTGTCGACGTCCTCCATCTCCACCCCCACCGGCAGTCGGTCTCGGACCAGTCGGCGGTGAGCACCCGGGTGCGGTAGCGGATGTGGCGGGCGATGTCGTTCTCGTCGATCACCTCGCCCATATAGGCCAGGATCTCCTGGGCCGTGGCGATGGGCGGGCCCCGCCAGGCCTTGAAGCGGTAGCCGAAGGTGTGAAGGTCGCTGTCGGACCGGACCCCGGGATAGGTGTGCGTCCGCCAGGTGCCGCCGAAGCCGGCCTGGGTCTCGACGATGCGGTAGGTCTTGCCGGGCGCCTGGGTCTGGAGGTGCCAGGCCGCGCCGATCCCGGAGATGCCGGCCCCGACGATCAGGACGTCGAAGTGGGCTCCGTCCCTGATCTCCCTCGCCGCGCCGCCGACGCGCTCGCCCACATTTCCGTCCGACATGGCCTTCTCTCCCCGGATGCCCGCCGGTCTTGGTCCGCCGGCTCAGGTCATCCGGGGCAAGTCTAGGGCCGGTCGCCCGGCCCGCAAGGGGGAAGACGCACTTAGTAGGCGACGCGCTCGACCTTGAGGCCGTCCCTTTCCAGGAGGGCCTGGACGCTATTCTCGCCGGTCAGGTGACCCGCCCCAACCGCCACGAAGACCACGCCGGGCCGGTCCATCCGCGTCTTGAGGTCCGCCGCCCACCGGATGTTGCGTTCGGTCAGGAGCAGCCGCGACATCTCGGGCGTTTCCTTCATCTCGTCGTTCATCAGACGTCCGGCCTCCTCGGCTTCGCCGCGCGCCCAATGGTCGATCAGCTGGGACATCATCTTCACGCCCTCATCACGCCGGTGGGCGAGATCCCGGATCCCCGCCAGCTGCTCGGCCTCCGGAATGGCGTCCAGGAGGGCGAACTGCTGCTCCGGGGTCTCGAAGGCGGTGATCGTCTTGCCCGCCTTCCGGGCGGCTTCGGTCAGGACTGTTTCGGCGCCATACTTCGGATCGATCCCGGCCCTCATGGACATCAGGACGGTGGCCTGGATGGCCACGAACCATGGCTCCAGGGGCTCCAGCTGTTCCGCGGGCAGCCCGATCTCCCGGAGGGCGCGGACATAGGCGGCGTGGTCTTCGGGCGGGAGCCTCTGGGCCATGGTGCGGCCGTTCGGGTCGACGGCAAGCTTCATGATGATCGGGCCGAGGCTGGCCGGGTCATCGACAGGCAGAAGCTCCATCTTCAGCTCGCCGGAGGCCTTGAATGCGGCCGCGACGGCCTCATCGAACCAGGCCACGTCCTTTGGCAGGGCGTGGACCGTGCCGAAGAGATAGATCGTGGTGTCGGCGTCGCGGACAACCCACAACGCGGGGTCGGCGTCGCGGGGCGCGCCAAGAGCAGGGCTCGCCGCGAGGCCAAGGGCGGCGACAAGAGCGGCGAGGCGCGAGACAAACTTCGTCTTCATGGTGTTATCTCCGGGGGGGTCAGAACATCCGCCAGATCTTGACGGCGAAATAATAGAGGGCGGCTGAGCCGAACATCAGGACAAACAGGGCGCCGAGGTCGACCCTGGGCGCGTGACCCAGCTCCGCGAGGAAGACCCAGGCTCCGCCACCGATCAGCCCGGCGTAGAGGCCGACGGTATTGGCCCAGAGATTGTCCTGGTTCTCGACCTCGTCGATCCATCTGTGGAACCAGAAGATGAGGCCGGAGAGGATCAGGCCGCCGGCGCCGGTCAACAGCCAGGCCGCCTCCCGGGGGAGTTTGAGGCCGCCCACCGACGCCATCCCGGCCAGCACGCCGATGACGAGGCCGGCCAGGAGCATTGCGCCGATGAAGATTGCGAAGAGCCGGCGCCGGCGGCGCGAACGGGATTCGCCGGCGACGGGCTCGGCGTCAGGACCGGAAGAGGGTTCATGAGGTCTCATGTCAGGGTCTCCAGGGAGATCAGTCCCGGGGTGGGTCGGCGAACACCTGCTCGACCGAGAGGTCGAAGAGGCGCGCAATTCGGAAGGCGAGGCTGAGCGAGGGGTCGTGTTTCCCGATCTCGATGGCGTTGACCGCCTGCCGGGAGACGTCGAGGCGGCCGGCCAGTTCGGCCTGGCTCCAGCCGCGCTCGGCTCTGAGGAGTCTCAATCGGTTGTGCATGTCACCCCATCTGATGTCAGGTTACCCTGACATAATGTCAGCACAACCTGACTATGTCAAGTTAACCTGACATCCGCGCGAGGAGGACGATTCAAGGATCGCAGCGCCAGCCTGACCTGGCCTCAGCGACGATCCGCCAGCCAGCTGCGTATGGTGCGGTTCACCAGGGTTTCGGCATCGTGCTGCACGAAGTGGTCGGCGTCGGGGATCATCAACAGGGTGGTGTCGCGGGCCACCTGGTCCCAGGTCCCGGCGTGGCCGGCGGCCGCCAGGGCCTTGTCCTGCATGCCGTGTATGACCAGCACCGGCGCCTGAACCGGCGGCATGGCGGCCGCCGAAACCGGGGCGTCGTCGCCGGCGCCGGAGGGATAGTTGGCGCGGTAGTAGTTCAGCATGCCGGCGAAGCTGGAGCGCCCGAAGGCCTCCACGTAACCGGCGCGCTCCGCGGGGTCCTTCACCCAGCCGGCAAGGGCCTCGGCGGTAAGGTGTTTCTCGAAGCCCGGGGTCTGGAAGTCGCGGGCGTACTGGCTGTTCTTCTGCTGCTCGGGATTGCCGGCCATCTCGCGGCCGAAGCCCGCAGGGTGGGGCACGCTCATGATGACCAGCCGGTTGACCAGGTCGGGCCGGTGGATGGCCACCTGCCAGGCGATGGCGGCGCCCCAGTCGTGCCCGATGACCACCGCGTTCTCCGCCCCCTCGGCGGCGATCACCGCAGCGATGTCGCCGATCAGGTGGGGCATGGCGTAGGCCTCGACCCCCTCCGGCTTATCCGAAAGGTTGTAGCCCCGGCAATCGAGGGCCGCGGCGCGGTAACCCTCTGAGGCAAGGGTCCCCATCAGTGGCTTCCAGGTGGCCCAATAGTCGGGGAAGCCATGGATCATCACCACCAGGGGGCCCTCTCCCGCCGTCTGGTAGTGAATCTTCACTCCGGAGTTGTCGGCGTAGCGGTCCATGGCGTCTCTCCGGCTCTCTATTGTATACAGCGTAAGCCAGAGGTCCGGACGGGGCAAGCCTCGTACTCCGGCAACTGGACAGGGCCTCGCCAGGGCCTAACATGCCCTCTCCGGCCATGGACTTCCAAGCCAAAGGGGCCGGGCTGGGGGAAATCATGCTGCGTCTGAAACCTGGATGCCTGTTGGCGGCCGTGGCGCTGTCCGCGGGGCTCCCCGCCGTCGCCGCGACCCTTGTCGTCCTTCCGGGACCCGACGCCCATTAGCGTCTTCAGACCGCCCTCCTGGAGGCCAGGCCCGGTGATACGGTCCGGATCGCCGCCGGCCGCTATGACCTGACCGACGGCCTGTCCCTCGACGTCGACGGGGTCACGGTCACCGGGGACGGTCCCGACGCCACCATCCTGTCCTTCCGGGGGCAGAAGGGCTCGGGCGAGGGCCTTCTCATCACGTCCGACCGGGTCACCGTTAGGGACCTGGCGGTGGAGGACACCCGCGGCGACGGGATCAAGTCCAAGGGCGCCGACGACATCCGCTACCTCAACCTGAGGGTCGAGTGGACCGGCGGGCCGAAGGAGACCAACGGCGCCTACGGGGTCTATCCCGTCTCGTCCGCGCGGGTCCTGATCGACGGCGTGCTGGTGCGCGGCGCCTCCGACGCCGGCATCTATGTCGGTCAGTCCAGGCACATCATTGTCCGCAACAGCCGGGCGGAGTTCAACGTCGCCGGGATCGAGATCGAGAACTCCATGTTCGCCGACGTTCACGACAACGTCGCGACCCGCAATACAGGCGGCGTCCTGATCTTCGACCTGCCCAACCTTCCCCAGATGGGCGGGCACTCCACCCGGATCTTCCGCAACCGGGTGGTGGACAACGACACGCCCAACTTCGCCCCCAAGGGCAACATCGTCGCCAGCGTCCCCACCGGCACGGGGGTGATGGTGATGGCCAACCGGAACGTCCACGTCTTCGACAACGACATATCAGGCAACCAAAGCGCCGGGGTCCTTCTGGTCAGCTACACCCAGGCCTATGACGATCCGGCCTACAATCCCCTGCCGCGCGACATCGTCGTCCGCGACAACCGGATCGGCCGAAACGGCTGGGATCCCAGGTTCCCCGGCGGTCCGGTGATCGCCAGGGCCCTTGGCGGGCCCCTGCCGCCCGTGGTCTGGGACGGGGTCCGCGCCGTCGGGGGCCGGGCGTCAGAGGTGCAGGTTCACCTTAGGGATGGCCCGGTGCTCAATCTCAACCTGCCCGGCCCCGGTCGGGTGGAAGCCGCCAACCCCACCGTCACTGCGGCGGTCTCCGACGCCGCCATCGCCGAGCCGCCGGCCGTGATCCTGGAGGCCGGCGGACCGTGAGGCGCGGAGTCCGTCTTCTCGCCGCCCTCGTCGTCCTGGCGGGGCTGGGCGGGGCCTCGCCGCCCGCAGGCGTCGACCTCGATAGAGTGCTTGGCGAGACCCTCGCGCCCCGCCTCTCGGACTATCGGCTCTTCCTGGATCCCGGCGCCGACCAGCCCAACGCCGGGGTGGTTCCCTATGACCTCGCCACCCCCCTGTTCACGGACCACGCGGACAAGCACCGCTTCGTCTTCACGCCTCCGGGGCGGCCGGTCGGCTACGCCGCCTCCGGGGTCCTCGACTTCCCGGTCGGCTCGGTGCTGGTGAAGACTTTCGCCTATCCCGCCGACCTGCGCCGTCCCGGGCGCGAGGTGCGCAAGGTCGAGACCCGGCTGCTGCTGCGACGCGCGTCGGGGTGGACTGCGGCCGCCTATGTCTGGAACGCAGACGGAACCGAGGCGGTTCTGAAGCGGGCGGGCGTGCGCCTGCCTGTCCGGTTCATCGACTCCGGGGGTCGCCAGGTCGATCTCGACTACGCCGTGCCCAACCAGAACCAGTGCAAGACCTGCCACCAGCTGAACGGCGCCGTCGCGCCCATCGGCCCGAAGGCGCGAAACCTGAACCGGACTGTCCCCGTGGCCGGCCGGGGAGCCGAGAACCAGCTGGACCGATGGACCCGCCTGGGCCTTCTGTCCGGCGCCCCGGCTTCCAGGCTGGCGCCGCGCCTCGCCGCCTGGAACGACGCCTCCGAGTCCCTCAACGCCCGCGCCCGGGCCTACCTCGACGTCAACTGCGGCCACTGTCACAGCCCGGCGGGCTCGGCCAGCAATTCGGGCCTCTTCCTGACGGCGGAGGAGACCCGGCCCTCGGCCCTCGGCGTCGGCAAGCCCCCGGTGGCGGCGGGCCGGGGCGCCGGAGACCTGGCCGTCGGGATCGAGCCCGGCCATCCCGGGCGCTCCATCCTGGCCTTCCGCATGGCCTCCGGGGAGCCGGGCGTGATGATGCCCGAACTCGGCCGCGCCCTGATCCATGAGGAGGGCGTCACCCTCATATCAGCCTGGATCGGCGAAATGGCGCCGAAGGCGAAGACGGCCGGGCGGCATTGAACGCGGGGTTCGTGCTCCCTACTGTCACGCCATGCTCCACCATACGCCTCTCATCGCCACGATCGTCGCCGGCCTTGTGGCGGCCTTCGCCATGGGGGCTCTGGCGCACCGGCTGAAGGTCTCTCCGGTCGCGGGCTACCTGTTCGCCGGCGTCCTGATCGGTCCCTTTACTCCGGGCTATGTCGCCGACGGCAAGATCGCGACCGAGCTCGCCGAACTCGGCGTGATCCTGCTGATGTTCGGGGTGGGGCTCCACTTCTCCCTCAAGGACCTGATGTCCGTCCGCCGGATCGCGGTGCCCGGCGCCCTCGTCCAGATGGGCTCAGCCACGGCCATGGGCGTCGCTCTCGCCCTGATGATGGGATGGACGGTGGCGGCCGGTCTGGTCTTTGGCCTCGCCCTGTCGGTCGCCAGCACGGTCGTCCTGCTGCGCGCCCTGCAGTCGGAAAACCTGGTGGAGACCGAGCGGGGCCGGATCGCCGTCGGCTGGCTGATCGTCGAGGACCTGGCCATGGTGATGGCCCTGGTCCTCCTTCCCGTCTTCGCCCAGATGCAGGCCGGAAACGGGGCGGGAGGAACGGACCTGCTCTCCGCCGCCATCGGCACCCTGGTCAAGGTCGCGGGTTTCGCCGCCCTCATGCTGATCGTCGGCCGGAGGGTCATTCCCTGGATTCTCCACTGGACGGCGCATACGGGGTCGCGGGAGCTGTTCCGCCTCGCCGTCCTGGCCATTGCGCTGGGGGTGGCGTTCGGCGCGGCCTATGTCTTCCAGGTCTCGTTCGCCCTGGGCGCCTTCTTCGCCGGCATGATCCTCGGGGAAACCCAGTTGAGCCGTCGCGCGGCGGAGGAATCCCTGCCCCTCCGGGACGCCTTTGCGGTCCTGTTCTTTGTTTCCGTGGGCATGCTGTTCGATCCGTCGGTCATTCTCGAGCAGCCCGTGCCCCTGCTGGCGACCGTCGCCATCATCATCTTCGGCAAGTCCCTGGCCGCCTACGCCATTATCCGGGTGTTCGGCTATCCGAAAGGAACGGCCCTCACCGTCTCTGCGAGCCTGGCCCAGATCGGGGAGTTCTCCTTCATTCTCGCGGGCCTTGGCGCGACCCTCGGCATCCTGCCGGACGAGGCGCGCGACCTGATCCTGGCCGGGGCGATCCTGTCGATCCTCGCCAATCCCTTCATCTTCGGCCTGGTCATCCGGCAGTCCGGCGAGGCGGCCGGCGCAGCCCCTGGCGCCAGCCCGACAACCGCCGCCGCCGCCGGTCGGGTGGTGCTGGTCGGCTATGGCCGGGTGGGAAAGTCGCTGGCGCGGCGCCTCAGGGCGGCCCGGACGGACTTCGTGCTGATCGAGGAGCAGTCGGACCGCGCCGATGAAGCGCGCGCCGCCGGATACGAGGTGGTGACGGGCAACGCCACACAGGCTCAGACCCTCGAGCAGACGGGCCTGGCCGACGCCGGGCGTCTGCTCGTGGCGATCCCCGAGGGGTTCGAGGCCGGCGGCGTCGTCCACCGGGCCCGCGACCTCAATCCGGGTCTCACCATCGTCGCCCGCGCGCACTCCGTGGAGGAGGTCGAGGATCTGCGGCTTCGGGGCGCAGACCATGTGGTCCTCGGAGAGGAGGCCATCGCCCTGCGCATGCTGTCGGGCGCCTCCGCTGCGCCCGCCTGACGGAGGCGCCGCTAGCCGTTTGGCTTTCCCTGCGGCTTGGGCCTAGACTGACCGCTCCGGTGGGGGCGGGCAGGCATGACGACCAACGCGATCCAGTGGGGCGTCTTCGCCGCCCTGACCGGGCTCATGGCCCTGGCCACCTGGTGGCAGGTGCGACGCATGGGCGGGCGCTCCACCGACAGCCACAGCGAGTTCTTCCTGGCGGGGCGGAACCTGTCCTGGCCCTTCGTGGCCGGCTCCATCACCCTGACCAACCTGTCCACCGACCAGCTGGTGGGCATGAACGGCAACCAGATGCTGCTGCTCGCCTGGTGGGAGCTGGCGGCCGTTGCGGGCCTGGCGATCCTGGCCTTTGTCTTCCTGCCCATCTACTACCGCAACAACTGCACCACCACGACCGAGCTGCTTGAGCGGAAGTATGGGTCCAAGGGGCTGAGGGCGACGGTCTCGCTGCTGTTCCTGCTGGGCAACGTCTTCATCTACCTGCCGATCATGATCTATACGGGGGCCCTCTTCCTCTCGACCATGATCGCGAACAGCCCGCCCCTGATGGTGCTGGCGGGCGGCATTGCGGCGGTGGGGGCGGCCTATACCGTCCTGGGCGGCCTTCGGGCCGTGGCGGTCTATGACACCCTCGCCGGCGTCGGCGTCCTGGGCATGGCGGCGGCGGTGACGGTGCTGGCCCTGGCGGCCATCGGCTTCGACTTCTCGGGGATTCCCCCCGAACGGCTCAGCATGATCGGCGGGCCGGAGAGCCCCATTCCCTGGCCGACCCTGCTGACCGGAATGCTCTTCATCCAGATGTTCTACTGGTCCACCAACCAGACCATCACCCAGAGGGCCATGGCGGCCCCGACCCTGCGCGAGGGCCAGAAGGGGGTGTTGGCGGCCATGGCCATCCGCCTCCTCTTCGTACCGGCCATCGTCGTGGTGCCCGGGGTCTGCGCCTACAAGCTGTTCGGCGACATCGGAGACGCCACCTATGGCCGGGTGGTGGCCGAAGTCATGCCCTCCTGGCTCTCCGGCGCCTTCGCCGCCTTCATGGCCGCCGCCGTCCTGACCAGCTACACCTCGGTGCTGAACTCGTCGGTCACCCTCTATGTCTGCGACCTGCACGAGCCCTACATCGCCCCCAACCCGGACGTGAAGCGGCTGAACACCGTGATCTCGCTGCTGTTCATGGCCGTGTCCATCGCCCTGGTGCCGGTCTATTCGGGCGCCGCCTCGATCATCAACCTGGTGCAGCAGCTGAACGGCCTGCTCTCCATGCCCATCCTGTCCGCCTTCATCCTGGGGCTGGTCTTCCGGAACGTGGACGCCCGGGCGGCCATGGCTGCGGTGGTGTTCGGCGTCGGCCTCTACGCCGTCTTCACCTTCGTCTGGACGCCGGTCCACTACATCCACCTGATGCTGGTGACCCTGATCGCCTGCCTGCTCGCAGGCCTGGCCGTGAACCGCTGGGTGTTCGGACGCCGGGCCGAGATCGGGGTGTTCGGGCGAGCCTAGGCGCCGGCGCGGCTCAGGCCTGGGCGGGCGGCGCATCGATGAACAGGACGCTCGCCTCAGCGACCAGGCGCTCGCCGGCCAGGAGCCGGGCGTAGGCGAGGGTCTTGCGGCCGTCCTCCTCCGTCCGGTCAAGGTGAGCCTGGAGCCACTCGCCCGGGGCGGCGCCGGACCTGTAGTCGAGGGTCAGCCGCGCCGTGATCCGTCGCCGCCCCCCCGAACGCGCCACGAGCATGTAGCCGGTCGCCACGTCCATCAGGGTGGCGATGACGCCCCCGTGCAGGCCGCCGCGGGCGTTCAGATGATTGGGGCCGACCCGCAACCCGATCTCGAGGGCGTCGCCTTCGCCCCGGCTCATGAAGCCGCCGAGGGCTTCCAGGACCGGGCTGGTGCGCAGGATCGGTCCGAAGCCCTCGGGAACCCCGGGCTCAAGGGATGTCATGGCCTGCTCTCCCGTGACCTGGCGGCGGATTCCAGCCGCCACAAAAGAAAGGGTCCCCGGCGAACCGGGGACCCTTCCACTGATCGCGCTTGGGCCGATCGGATCAGAATCGGTACTGCACTTCCACGCCAAAGATGCGCGGAGGCGTCAGCTCATAGTTCCGCGCACCGGTGGCGAACCGGTCCGACGCCACCGTGGCGCTGTTGTTCCGCTCGGCGGCCGCAACCGCAGCGGCGTAGCCGTCTTCGTCAAAGACGTTCTTGACGTAGGCGATGATAGTGTACTTGCCGCCTGTCGGCATCCAAATAGCCCTCAGGTCCACCTGATCCCAGGCCGGCGCCGAGTCGAACTCCCGGGCGAAAATTGTCGCATAGGACTTCGACCGCCGCAGATAGGTCGCGCCGGCGATGAGATTACCTCCGTCCAGTTCGAAGGTGTAGGTTCCGTTCACCGCCACCTTGTGTTCCGGCGCCTGGGGCAGGCTGCCGCCGACGATGCTGACGGGGCCGATGTTGACGTTGTCGTTAACGTTATCGAAACGAGCACTTTTGGTGATCTCGGTGGGGTTCCAGCCGTAGTCCAGAGTCAGACGGAGGGCATCCACAGGCCGCCAGATACCGCTGAACTCGACCCCGTAGGACTCCGATCTGTCAACGTTCACGAACTGGGTGACCTTCGTCGCGCCAACCCGAACTAATATCGGAGCCTGAAGGTTCCGGTAGTCGAGAAAGAAGGCCGCCAGGTTGACCTGTAACCTCTCGAAATCCTTCTTGAAGCCGATCTCGTAGGAGTTGACGGTCTCTTCGTCCGACTTGGGGCGTTCGAGGAACCCGCCGGCCGAGAAGCCGAAAGCCTTGTAGCCGCGGCTGTAGCGGGCGTAGGCCATGGTGTCGCTGTCCGGCTCCCAATGGACGCCGAGAGTGCCGGTGATGGCGTCGGACGAGCCGTCTAGGTTCCGGCTGGCGACGCCCGTGGCCGGGTCGATCACGTACTGCCGCACCACCCCGCCGGTAGTGATGGCGGGCGAACTGACGCCCGGGATCAGACCGGCGTTGCTCTTGGGCGCCAGGGCGTCGGTGAGGTCCATGGCCCCGTTGCCCAGGCCGTTGAGCCCGGCAAGCCCCGGAATCCCGAACACCGGGGCGAGTTTCGCCAGGGAGTTGAGATCGCCAATCAGGCTGCCCCAGTTCGTGGCCGTGCCCGGCCCGAAAGCGCCCAGGCCGAGGGCCGGGTAGAGGCCCGCATAGCATACGTCCGAGTTGCAGACGATGCGCCGGAATTCCCGACCGAACTTCTTGTCGTCGGTATAGCGCAGCCCGGCGGTGAACTTGAGCGTATCGGTCATCTGATAATCAATCTGACCGAAGACAGCCTTGCTTTCCGTGGTCAGGGAATAATGGCCCGAAGACCAGAAACCCTGCGGGTTGGCGGCGGCGCCCAGGATGGGGGTTTGCAGTGTGGACGGACCGACCAGATAAAAGTCCGCCGTGCTTCCGGTACCTGTGTATTGCTCATTGAAATAGAACGCGCCGACGATCCACTGAAGTGGACCGTCATCAGTCGACGAGAAGTTGATCTCGTGGCTGTACCACTTCGGATACTCGAAGTAATGATATCCATTGTTAGCGTTCACGGTCAGCGGAGAACAGTTGACGGGCGACAAACCCGCCGCAAACAGGCCGCCGACAGTGCCGCAGATGGATCCGGGCGCGAGCGGAATCTGATAGGACTGGACGGCGGTGAAGTCGGAGTCGCCGTAGAGATCGTACCGGTACTCCTGCAATCCCCCGACATACTTAATGTCGATCGTTGGCAAGTGATAGACGAAGTTGGTCGTGAAGGAGTTCACGCCGCTCAGGCGCACCCGCTGGGGGATATTTGTGCTGAACTTCCTGTTATCCGACACCGCCGGGTTCGTCGTCGAGGTCGCGCCGAAGAACTGCTTCAGACTTCCCGGAACAATACCGTTGAGGCCCGTCTCCTTGGTGAAGCCGTGGGCCGAAGCGAAGACGATGGAATAGTTCGGATCCAGGCGTCCGGTCGAGAACTCGTCCCCGCGATAGCCAGACCGCGCACCGGGACCGCCGCGGTTGTGCCAGGCCAGCTTCCTGTAGGACCCCCAGAACTCGGCGTTCTCGCCCAGATCAGCCTCGACCTGGACCTGAAACTGGTATTCATCGCGCAACGCGCCCTCGTCGGGCAGGCCCGGGGTCACGTTCGTGAAGTAGCCGTCCTTCTGATCGAGCTTGTAGCCCGAAAAGCGCATTCTCAGGCCGTCGGCTATGGGCCCGGCAACGGCGAACTGCAGATTCGTGAAGTTGAAATTCTCGACGATCCCGCGGACTTCGGCATAAGGCTCCTTGGTCGGCCGCACCGATATCACGTTGACCGTGCCGCCGATGGCGTTACGTCCGTAGAGCGTGCCCTGCGGACCCCGAAGGATTTCCACCCGCTCCACATCCAGGGGCGGGCCGCCGGCCAGGACGGTCGAGGTCGTGAAGAGGCCGTCGATATAGATCGACACCGCGCCGTCCACGGCGTGCACGTTGGTCAGTCGGCCGATGCCGCGCATCGAGGCGCGGTCGTTGGACGACTGGTAGACGAATCCCGGCGTGAAGTTGGTCAGGTCCTGTACGGTCGAGATACCAACCAGGTCGCGCTGCTGACTGGTGAAGGCCGAGATCGCGACGGGAACATCCTGCAAGCTCTGTTCGCGTTTGTCCGCGGTCACCACCAGTTCATCGATGGTGTTCGAAGCCGTCTGCGCCTGGGCTGCGCCCACCGCCGCGCTGGCGACGAAGATGGTTGAAGCCGGCAGAATCCATTTGCGGTGCATCGTGTTCCACTCCCCCTGTTGAGTTCTCCGCCGGTGCAGATGACCAAGCGTTTCGGACAGGCCGGCCGACGGCGGGGGGCAAGTCAACACCGGGCGCAAATGGAGTGTTGCAAGCTTGTCACATGCCGGTTTGCCGGAACGCCCGCCGAAAGCGACCTCGACGCGGGGGCCGCCTCTTGGCGCGGCCTGAAACGGGTGGGCGGCCGCCGCAGATAGCGGTAGCGTGGAGCATGATCAGAACCGCCCGCCTGGTGCTTCAGCCCTGGTCCGAGCGCCTTCGGGAGGGTTTCGCGGCTCTGCACGCCGATCCGAAGGTTATGGCCGACCAGGGAGGACCGATCTCACCGGCCGAAAGCGACGCCAAGTTCGATCGCTACCGCGCGGCCTTCGAGCGCGATGGCGTCTCGCGCTGGGCGGTAGAAGGCGGCCGGGGCCAGTTCGTAGGCTATGTCGGCGTCATGTTTCGGCCGGAGATGGATCATCCGCTGGGTTC
>JBJTEN010000069.1:0-3844 GCA_046092925.1 Phenylobacterium sp.
TGATGCAGGAGATGATCGCCGCCTTCGACCAGACCGACGCCGACGACAGCGTCCGGGTGGTGATCGTGACCGGCGCGGGTCGAATAGTCGAAGGTCGCCGCCCCGGCCGAGAGGTCTGCGCCGGCGCAGAAGGCGCGGCCGGCGCCGGTCACGATCACCACCCGGACGCTGTCGTCGGCGTCGGTCTGGTCGAAGGCGGCGATCATCTCCTGCATCATCTGCGTGTTGAACGCATTGAGCTTGTCGGGCCGGTTGAGGGTGAGGGTGGCGATGCCGTCCTCGACTTCCAGGCGGATCGTCTCGAAGTTTGACATGGTCTTGCGTCTCCGTGGCGTTTCGGGTGCATCGGTCGGCCTTGACGGACCTTCCGTCAAGACCCGCATATGCACTCCGCAAGCCGGAGGACCGGCGGCCCGCAGCCGGGCGACGACCGAGGAGGATGACCATGCACCCCGCAACCCACGCCCGGACCCAGCCGGACCGCGCCGCCTACATCATGGGCGCCACGGGGGAGACCGTCACCTACGGCGAACTGAACGATCGCTCCAACCAGGGCGCCCAACTGTTCCGCTCGCTGGGCCTGAAGACCGGCGACGTCATCGCCCTGATGCTCGACAACCATCCCCGGTATTTCGAGATCGCCTGGGCCGCCCAGCGCTCGGGCCTCTACTTCACCTGCATCTCGTCCAAGCTGTCGGCGGGAGAGATCGAGTACATCATGAAGGACTGCGAGGCGAAGGTGCTGATCACCTCGGCCGGCGTGGGCCCGGTCATCGATGAGCTTCCGGCCCTCATTCCCGGCGTGAAACTCTACATGGTGGGCGAGGCTCGCGCGCCCTACGAGAGCTTCGAGGCGGCCCGGGCCGCCATGCCCACGACTCCCATCGCCGACGAGACCGCTGGCGCGGACATGCTCTATTCCTCCGGCACGACGGGCCGACCCAAGGGGATCAAGCCCCCGCTCACAGGCGCCGCGATCGACGAGCCCAACGCCCTGACGATGATGGCCCAGGGGCTCTTCGGGTTCAGGCCGGACAGCATCTACATCTCCCCTGCCCCCCTCTACCACGCTGCGCCTTTGCGCTGGTGCATGGGCGTTCACCGGATGGGCGGCACCGTCGTTGTGATGGAGAAGTTTGATCCCGAGACCGCCCTGGCCCTGATCGAACGCTACCGGATCGATGTCGGCCAGTGGGTCCCGACCCACTTCGTCCGCATGCTCAAGCTGCCGTCCGAGGTGCGGGCGAAGTACGACGTCTCTTCGATCCGCTCCGCAGTCCACGCCGCCGCTCCCTGCCCGATCCCGGTGAAGGAGCAGATGATGGAATGGTGGGGCAAGGTCATCCACGAATACTATGCCGGCTCCGAGGGCAACGGCTTCTGCTATGTCGGCCCCGAGGACTGGCTGGCCCACAAGGGCACGGTGGGCCGCTCGGTCCTGGGCGAGGTCAAGATCGTCGGCGATGATGGGGAGGAGGTCCCGCCCCGGACAGAGGGGACGGTCTACTTCGCGGGCGGCGCGCCCCTCGCCTATCACAACGCCCCGGAGAAGGTGGCCGAGAACACCAACAAGCACGGCTGGACCACCCTTGGCGACGTGGGCTGGGTCGACGAGGAGGGCTTCCTCTACCTCACCGACCGCAAGAGCTTCATGATCATCTCGGGCGGGGTGAACATCTATCCGCAGGAGCTAGAGAACCTGCTGATCATCCATCCCAAGATCACCGACGCCGCCGTGGTGGGCGCACCGCATGAGGAAATGGGCGAACAGGTCGCCGCCGTCATCCAGCCCGCCGACTGGGCCGACGCCAACGACGCCTTCCGGGCCGAGATCGCCGAGTTCTGCCGCGCCAACATCAGCCATGTGAAGTGCCCGCGGATCATCGACTTCATGGAAGAGCTGCCCCGCCATCCGACGGGCAAGCTCTACAAGCGCCTGATCCGCGACGCCTACTGGGGCAAGGAAGGCTCCAAGATCGTCTGACGTCGCCGGGCGGAGGGGGTCTGCTGAACCGCCTTTGACCCCCTCTCTAGAGAGGGGGAGGTGGACCGCGAAGCGGGCCGGATGGGGTCTGCTGAGGGGCCGTTGCGCCCCCTCACCCCGCTCCGCGGGGAGCTCCCCCGCAGGGGAGCAATTGGCTCCCTGTTTCCTCCACCTCCTGAGGGGGAGGTGGGCCACGAAGCGGACCGGAGGGGGTCTGCCGCGATGCCGGTTCGCCCCTAGTAGGCCCGGCCGATCAGGATCTCCTCCACGCCCGGCCGCCCCGTGAACAGGCACGGCCCGAAGGCCGCCGGCTGGTCCATCGGGGCGTTGCGGAGCGTCAGGCGCAGGGCCTTCAGCTTCTGCTCGATGGCCTCCAGCTCCTCGCCGGTAGGCCGGGCCCAGGGCGCGCGCACCCAGCCCCGGAAGGCGGTGGCCTCCTCGTCATCGCCCGCCGCCGCGCCGAAATAGGCGGCCATGTCGTCGAAGGTCGCGATGTCGGTGCGGATGTTCGCCACCAGGCGCGCCTTGGCCTCGTCGTAGAGGCCCTGCTGGATCTCGGCGAGCAGGGCCGGCAGGCCGGCGAGGAAGTCCTCCCACGACAGGGACTGGCTGGCCACCCTGTCGCCGTCGCGCAGGCGGTCCCGGCGCATGAAGCTGATGGTCCTGCCGGCCACGTCGCGGGGACCCAGCTCGATAATCACCGGCGCACCGCGGCGCACCCAGTTCCACCGCTTCTCGGCCGACTTCTGGGCCTTGGTGTCAAGGAGGGCCCGGACGGGCTCGCCCAGGGCGATCACCTGGCTCATGGCCTTGACCAGGGCCTCGCCGGCGGCCAGGACCTCGGCGTCCTCGGGCTTGTCCCGCAGCATGGGCACGATCACCACCTGGCGCGGCACGATGGCCGGGGGCAGGCGCAGGCCATCGTCATCGCCATGGGTCATGATGACCCCGCCGATCAGCCGGGTGGAGACCCCCCAGCTGGTGGTGTGGCAGTGGACCAGCTCGCCCGACGCGCTCTGGAAGCGGATGTTCTGGGCCTCGGCGAAGTGGGTCCCGAGGTCATGGGAGGTGCCGGCCTGCAGGGCCTTGCCGTCCTGCATCATGGCCTCGATGGAGAAGGTGTTGTCGGCGCCCGGGAAGCGCTCGTTCTCGGGCTTCTCGCCGGCGATCACGGGCATGGCGAGGACGGTCTCGGAGAACTCCCGGTAGACCTCCAGCATCTTCAGGGTCTCTTCGCGGCCCTCCTCGGCCGTGGCGTGGGCGGTATGGCCCTCCTGCCAGAGGAATTCCGAGGTCCGCAGGAAGAGCCGGGTGCGCATCTCCCAGCGGACGACATTGGCCCACTGGTTGATCAGGACCGGCAGGTCCCGGTGGCTCTTGATCCAGCGCGAGAAGGCGTCGCCGATGATGGTCTCTGACGTGGGGCGCACCACCAGGGGCTCTTCCAGCCGGGCCTCCGGGTCAGGCGCCAGCCGGCCGTCGACCTGCTTCAGCCGGTGATGGGTGACCACCGCCATCTCCTTGGCGAAGCCCTCGACGTGGTCGGCCTCCTTGGCGAAGAAGGACAAGGGGATGAACAACGGGAAATAGCAGTTCTCGTGACCGGTCTCCTTGATCCGCCGATCGAGGGTCTGCTGGATCCGCTCCCAGACGCCGTAGCCCCACGGCTTGATGATCATGGCGCCCCGGGTCGGCGAGACCTCGGCCAGGTCGGCCTCCCGGACGATGGCCTGGTACCAGTCGGGGAAGGTGGACGTATTGCCGGTCATGCGGCTGACGCTGAGCGCGCGTTGCATCGGGGCCTCCTGCAGGGCGACACTCCTTAAGGCCGACAGGCCCTGCAGGCAAAGCCCGCTTGCG
>JBJTEN010000070.1:0-5068 GCA_046092925.1 Phenylobacterium sp.
GCGGACCGGTCCTACGGGGTCCAGGTGGCGCGCCTCGCCGGCGTGCCGCCGCCGGTGGTGGCCCGCGCCCACGAGGTTCTGGCCCGCCTGGAGCGGGAGGCGGGGGCCCCCGCGCACCTGGGGGACCTGCCCCTGTTCGCGGGGGCGGCGGCCGGAATGGCGGAGACCCTGGCGGCCTCACCCCTGGAGGACGCGCTCTCCGACATGGACCCGGACAGCATGAGCCCGCGCGAAGCCCTTGAGGCCCTTTACCGGCTGAAGGGTCTTTCGAAGCGCGGTTAGAACCAGCCCTTGCGGCGGAACCAGAGCAGGGGCGCCACCCCGCTCACCACCATCAGGCCCAGGGCCAGGGGATAGCCCCAGGGCCAGGTCAGCTCGGGCATGATCTCGAAGTTCATGCCGTAGATGGCGCCGATGAGGGTGGGCGGCATCAGGAGGACGGTGAAGACCGAGAAGGTCTTGATGCCGATGTTCTGTTCAATATTGATCAGGCCAAGGGCCGCATCGAGCAGGAAGGAGATGTGGGCCGACTGGGCGGACGCGTGTTCCGTCAGGGACTGGATGTCCTGCTGGACCGAGACGAGGTGCGCCTGGGCGGAGGGCTTGCCGGCGATCTCCGGGGCGAGGGCGGCGAAACTGGCCAGGCGGGCGAGGCTGGCCAGGCTGGTGCGGGCCAGGGCCGCCAGGGACTGCGTTCGAGCGAGGTTGGTGAGCAGGGGCTCGAAGGCCGCTCCCCGCGGCCGGTCGAAGATGGCGTTTGAGGCGGCCTGGACCCGCGCTGATCCGCGCTCAAGGACCTCCGCCAGCCGCTCGATCACCGCGTCGAGGAGGTCGAGAAAGAGGTCGGCGCCCGCCGCCTCTGCATAATCAGGTGCGCCCAGTCGCTGAGAGAACGCCGTGAAGGCCCGCAGCGGCTCATTGCGAAGGGTCAGCAGCCGGCCGTTGGCGAGGATGAAGGTGACGGGGGTGAGGACCGGATGCTCTTCCTCGCTGCGGCTCAGCAGGCTGGCGGTCATGAAGGTCGCCCCGCCTTCGATGTAGAGCCGGCTGGAGGGCTCGATCTGCGCCATTTCGCGGGAGGTGGGGAGGTTGAGGCGCAGGGCGCTCTCGACCACCGCCTCCTCATGGCGCTCAGGGCTTACCAGTTCGATCCAGACCACGTCCTCCGGCGCCTTCCAGTCGGCCGGAAGATCGAAGGCGTGCGCGGTGCGAAAGGTTCGCGCGCCGCGCGTCAGGAGATTGAGCATGCGAGGCTGCGAACGCCTTCCAGCGCCAGTCCCGGCGCTATCGCTGGGGCGGGGCGGTCACAGCCTGGATCAGGGCCGCAATCCGGTCGCCCGAATCCGCAGCCTGGCCCAGGATGGACAGGGGCGAGGCGCCAGGGCGGATCGTCGAAGCCACCTGGCTGGCGGCGCTCTGGGCGACAGTCAGGGCCGCATTCTGGGCGGCGTTGAACTGATTGGAAGCCATCTGGACGGCCTGGGCGTCCTGATGAATGAATCCATAGGTCGGATAGGACCTCGACCCGATGTCGCGCACGGGATCGTACCAGACCTTCACCCGCGACCAGTCTCCCTGCGGAGAGACATCGATGACGGTTACGTCGCGCTCGATCTGACCCCTGGCGCCGCCGATCCGGGACCAGTTTGCGTGGGTGATCTGGATCACCCGGTCCGTCAGGACCCGGCTGACCACCGCGACGTGGCCCAGGGACATGGAGCCGCTGGGCTTGAAGCACAGGACGGATCCGGCCCGCGGCGCAGTCCCGGTCTCATACCGACCAGTCGCCTGACGCCACCAGGTGTGGGCGTCGCCGAAGATCTGAATTCCGGAGATCAGTCGGGCGAAGGGCGCGCACTGCCAGTAGCGTTCCGCCAGGGCGCTGGACACGGGCGCAAGGGCCATGGCCCCCGCGACGACGAGACCCAGAACCAGGTGAGCGACGCGCCTGAACATCCCGCTGATTGCCCCTTCACGTTTCGAAACGTCACCTAACTCCTGCAGCCCGAATTGGCAAGTCCGCAGGAGAGTGCGGAGCGACGCCAGAGTGCGAGCGCCAATCAAGACCGGGTGGTCTTGAAGGAATGAACCAAATATAAATCTCCGTTATCGGCAAGTTAAAGGCTGGAAAATTCGATATAATCACAACGTCATTTAGACGTATTGGGGTTCGATTTTTTTATATTCATCTATGGTATCCAATCATTATCTCGATCGGCAATTTTATTGATGGCCCCAGGTTGAGTTTTCACGCTCCAATCGCCCGTTGACTGGGCAGGGGAAAGACTTCGGGGCCCGTGGCGTAGCTGACGGGTGGCATCATGAGAAAACCCGGACATTCCCCGCCGTCGCCCCGGGAAGAGGCGCCGGGCGCCTTGGAATCGAGCGTATGGCGCCGGTCCGGCAGGGAATTCCCGCCGTCATTTTTTGGCCCCCTGCTCTGGCGCCCTGCGAATTCAGGCCCTAGAAATGCCACATGGACGCCATAATTCCACTTCTCACCGACCCCGCCGCCTGGGCGGCCCTGATCACCCTCATCGCGATGGAGGTGGTCCTCGGGATCGACAACCTGATCTTCATCTCCATTCTTTCGAACAAGCTGCCGGAGGCGCAGCGCCAGTTCGCCCGGCGGCTGGGCATCAGCCTGGCCCTGATCATGCGCCTGGCCCTTCTCTCGACCCTGGCCTGGCTTGTCCATCTGACGGCGCCGATCTTCTCGGTCGGCAACTCCTTGGCGGGGCTGGATCTCACCTTCTCCTGGCGCGACCTGATCCTGATCGCCGGCGGCCTGTTCCTGCTCTGGAAGGCCACCAAGGAGATCCACGGCACCATGGATCCCAAGCCCGCAGACTTCCTCGACAAGACCGGCGTCGTGGTCACCAATTTCAGCGCGGTGATCGTCCAGATCATCCTGATCGACATGGTGTTTTCGATCGACTCGATCCTGACCGCCGTCGGAATGACCGATCACCTTCCGATCATGATCGTCGCGGTCATCATCACCGTCATGATCATGCTCGTGGCCGCCGACCCGCTGGCGGACTTCATCAACAACAATCCCAGCGTGGTCATGCTGGCCCTGGGCTTCCTGCTGATGATCGGCATGATCCTGGTGGCCGACGGCTTCGGGGTCCACATCCCAAAGGGCTATATCTACGCCGCCATGGCCTTCTCGGTGGGGGTCGAGGCGCTCAACATCTTCGCCCGAAACGCCAAGTCCAAACGCGAGGGCGAGACGAGTCAGTGACCGGGCCGTCGCCCGGGCCTCAGAAGAAGCTGTAGGGGTCGATATCGATGGTCACGCGGATGGAGCCCCGAGGCTTCATCCGCGCCCTCCAGGCGGCCATGTAGGCCGACAGGTCAACCTGGCGGCTGGCCCGCACGAGGAAGCGGATGCGGCGGCGTCCCCGCACCAGGGCGAGCGGGGCGTCCGCCGGGCCGTAGACCTCGACGCCCTCGGCGTTGGGGGCCAGGGCCGCCGCCTCCCGGACAAAGGTCCCGAGCGCAAGGGGATCCCGGCCGGACGCCACCACGGCCGCCAGCCGGCCGAAGGGCGGCAGTCCCGCCAGCTCCCGCTCCACAAGTTCGGTCCGAACGAAGGCGTCGCGATCCTGGTCCCGGAGCGCCTGCATGACGGGATGGTCCGGCGCCCAGGTCTGGATCAGGGCGCGACCGGGACGGTCCCGCCGCCCGGCCCGGCCAGTCGCCTGGGCCAGAAGCTGAAAGGTGCGCTCGGCCGCCCTCAGGTCGCCGCCCCTGAGCCCCAGGTCCGCATCGACCACGCCCACCAGGGTGAGGTTCGGGAAGTTATGCCCCTTCGCCGCCGCCTGGGTGGCCACCAGGATGTCGATGTCGCCGGACGCCATCGTGGCGACGAGGTCCCTGGCCTCCGCCGCGCTGCGCACCGTGTCCGACGAGAACACCGCGATCCGGGCCTCCGGAAAGAGCGCGCGCGCCTCTTCCTCCAGCCGCTCGACGCCCGGCCCGATCGACACCAGCGAGTCCGCCGCGCCGCAGTGGGGACAGGCCGCGGGCCGGGGCATGGAAAAGCCGGTGAGGTGGCAGACGAGGCGGTTGGTGTAGCGGTGCTCCACCAGCCAGGAATCCGTGTCCGGAGCGGTGAGCTTCTGGCCGCAGGCCAGGCACAGGACGAGGGGGGCGTAGCCGCGGCGGTTCAGGAAGAGCAGGGTCTGTTCGCCGGCCGCCAGGGTCTCGGCCATGGCGGCGGAGAGGGGGGGAGAGATCCACCGCCCGGCCTCGGGCGGCGTCTCCCTCAGGTCCACCAGGGAGATGTCGGGCAGGCGGGCCTCGCCATGACGGTCAGCGAGGCGCAGCCAGATGTAACGGCCCGCCTCTGCATTGCGCAGGGTCTCGAGGGAGGGTGTCGCCGAAGCCAGGACGACGGCTGCGCCCTCCAGCTTGGCGCGCACCACGGCGAGGTCGCGAGCCTGGTAGATGAACCCGTCCTCCTGCTTGAAGGAGGTGTCGTGCTCCTCGTCGACCACCACCAGCCGCAGCCGGCGGAAGGGCAGGAAGAGGGCCGACCTGGCCCCGACCACAATCCGGCAGCGCCCCTCCGCCACGGCGTCCCAGACCTGCCGGCGGGCCGGCGGGGCGACCCCGGAATGCCACTCTCCCGGCAGGGCGCCGAAGCGCTCGGTCACCCGGGCGATGAGGGCCTGGGTCAGGGCGATCTCCGGCAGGAGGATCAGGACCTGGCCCTCCGGGTCGGCGGCCAGGGCGGCGCGCACCGCCTCCAGGTAGACCTCGGTCTTTCCCGAGCCGGTGACGCCGTCGAGCAGGGCCGCCTCGAAGCCGCCCCGTCCGATCATGGCCCTCAGGCTGTCCGCCGCCGCCGCCTGGCTGGGGTTGAGGGGCGCCGTCGGCCGGTCGAGGTCCGGAGGCCCGAACCCGTCCGGTCGGGGCGCCAGGCGCAGGGCCAGGACGCCCTCGTCGACGAGGCCCTTGACCACAGCGGCCGAGACCCCGGCCCGCCGGGCGAGCTCGGCGGCGGAGGCGGGACCGGCGGCGGCGGCCTCCAGCGCCCGGGTCCGGGCGGGGGTCGGAC
>JBJTEN010000071.1:0-3056 GCA_046092925.1 Phenylobacterium sp.
CTCATCGTCCGCGGGCGCGCGAACCTGCTCGCCGACCGGGAAACCCTGGATGATCTGGAGCGGGTCCGGATGCTGTTCGACGACCTCGAGCAGAAGGAACAGCTGATCGGGCTGCTGGATGGGGTCCGCGAGGCCCAGGGCGTGCGCATCTTCATCGGCGCCGAGACGCGGCTTTTCTCGCTCTCCGGTTCCGCCGTCATTGCGGCGCCCTATATTTCGGGCCAGAAGAAGCTGCTCGGAGCGATCGGCGTGATCGGCCCGGCGCGGCTGAACTACGCCCGGGTCATCCCCCTCGTGGACTATACCGCCAGGGTGTTGTCGCAGATGGCCGGGGTCTGAAGCCGGGTGACGCCCCCGGCGCATCTGCATCCGCCGGCCGGCAAGGCCAGAAGAGGTTGAGTAAGTCATGTCCGAGGAAACCCAGTCCCCCGAAGAGACATCCCCGGCGGCCGAAGGTTCCCGAGGCGAGGGCGAAACGCTGGCCGCCCTGGAAGCCGAGGTCGCCGCCCTGAAGGAGCAGGTGCTCCGCTACGCCGCCGATGCGGAAAACATTCGCCGCCGGGCCGAACGCGAGACCAACGACGCCCGGGCCTACGCCATCCAGAAGTTCGCCCGGGATCTGCTGGGCGTGGCCGACACCCTCGGCCGGGCCCTCGCCGCTCCGCCGGCGGGGGAGGACGCCGCGGTCCGCAACTTCGTCGTCGGCGTCGAGATGACCCAGAAGGCCCTTCTGACCGCCTTTGAGTCCAACGGTCTGAAATCGGTGACGCCCTCGGCCGGCGACCGTTTCGATCCCCATCTCCATCAGGCCATGATGGAGCAGGACAGCCCTGACCTCGCCCCCGGTGCGGTCATCCAGTGCCTCCAGCCGGGCTATGAACTGCTCGGCCGGCTGGTCCGGCCGGCCATGGTGGTCGTCGCCTCGCGCAATTCGTCCGGCGCAGGCGAGGCCGGCGAAGCTCCCGGATCGCGTCTCGACACGCGGGCCTGACCTCGCCCCTTTCCCCGGACTGACAAATGATTAAAGTCCGGAATCCACCTCCCGGGGCGGATTCGGTCACCCCGGTCCTCCCGGCCCACATCGGATCCGACTGATGAAGCTGACGATCGAGCGCGCCGCCCTGCTGAGAGCCCTGGGCCACGTCCAGAGCGCGGTGGAGCGCAGGAACACCATCCCGATCCTCTCGAACGTGCTGCTCTCCGCCGAGCGCGGGCGACTGAGCTTCTCCGCCACCGATCTCGACATGGAGATCGTCGACGAGGCCGAGGCCCGGGTCGAACAGGCCGGACAGGTCACGGCCCCCGCCCACACCCTTTACGAGATCGCCCGCAAGCTTCCCGAGGGCGCCGAGGTCACCCTGGCCTGGACCGGGGAAGACCCTCGCCTGGCCGTGTCGGCCGGCCGTTCGCGGTTCAGCCTGCCGGTCCTGCCGGCCGGAGACTTTCCGGTCATGTCCGCCGACGGCCTCTCCAGCCGCATCGCCGTGGACGTCAACGACCTGATCCGACTGATCGACCGCACCCGGTTCGCCATCTCCACCGAAGAGACGCGGTACTATCTCAACGGTCTCTACCTGCACACGGTCACCGAGGGCGGGGTCGCCCGACTCCGCGCCGTGGCCACGGACGGACACCGGCTGGCCCTGGCCGAGATGCCGGCGCCGGAAGGCGCCGCGGGCGCACCGGGAGTGATCGTTCCCCGCAAGACGATCGGCGAGGCGCGCCGGCTGCTCGACGACGCCGGAGAGAGCGTCGACCTTGCCGTCAGTCCCCAGAAGGTGCGCTTCGATCTCGGCGCGGCCGCCCTGACCTCCAAGGTCATCGACGGCAGCTTTCCGGACTATGCCCGCGTCATTCCCCGGGACAACACCCGGGTCATGATGGTCGACAACCAGCTGTTCGCCCGGGCTGTCGACCGGGTGGCCACCATCTCCGCCGAGAAGAGCCGCTCGGTCCGCATGTCCATCGAGGCCGGCCGTCTGACCCTCACCGTCCGAAACATGGAGGCGGGCCAGGCGGTGGAGGAGCTGGAGGTCGACTATGACGGCGAGGCCTTCGAACTGTCCTTCAACGCCCGCTATCTCCTGGACGTGACCGACCAGATCAGCGCCGACCAGGCCGAGTTCCGGTTCGGGGGACCCAACGATCCCGCCCTGGTCCTGGACCCGACCGATCCCGACGTCCGCTATGTCCTGATGCCCCTGCGGGTCTGACCGGGCGACAGCCCTCACTCCGCCGCCGCGAACCAGCTATAGACTGGGCCCGTGCGCTCGGTCCTCACACGTCTGTCCCTCACCGACTTCCGTTCCTATGCGCGGGCGGACATCCCGCTGGATGGGCGGACGGTGGTGCTTACCGGGCCGAACGGAGCCGGCAAGACCAATATCCTCGAAGCCGTCTCCCTCCTGTCGCCGGGCCGCGGCCTGCGCAACGCCGCCCTGCCGGAGATCGGCCGGCGGGCTCCGGACGAGTCCACAGGTCGCGCCTGGGCAGTGTCCGTCCGGCTGGAGGTGGAGGGCGCCTCGTTCCAGCTGGGTGTCGGCGTCGAGACGCCCGCCTCGGCCCGCCGGGCGGCCCGCCTGGAGGGCGAGGCCGTTTCGCCGGCCCGGTTCACCGACCTCATCCGTCCGGCCTGGCTGACCCCGGCCCAGGACAGGCTCTTTCTCGAGTCGGCGGGCGAGCGCCGGAGATTCCTGGACCGCCTCGTCTATGCCGCGGAACCCGACCACGCCGCCCGCGCCCAGGCCTACGAGAAGGCCCTGCGCGAGCGTCTGCGCCTGCTCACCGACGGCCCCGCCGACCCCGTCTGGCTCGACGCCCTGGAGACGCGCCTGGCCCAAAGCGGCGCCCGGCTGGCGGAGGCCAGGGCCCGCACCCTCTCCGCCCTCCAGGCCGAGATCGACGGCCGAGGGGGGAGATTCGGGCCTGGGGGAAGGGCCTGTCCCCGCGGCCGTCGATCGCGGCCTGGAGGGCGGAGGGGGTGCGGGCCCTGGCCTCCGCCAGCCGGGCGCCGCTTGGGGCGAGGCGCGTCTCCAGGGCGTCGAGCCTGAGGGGGT
>JBJTEN010000072.1:0-18258 GCA_046092925.1 Phenylobacterium sp.
GGCGATGCTGCTGGCCGCATCATCCCTGGCGAGCCTCGCCCGTCTGCCGCTCGGTTCGCCGCTCGCCCTGGTCGCGGCGGGGATGATGCTCTTTCTCGCCCTTATCGACCTCGCCTATTTCGCCCGACAGGGGATGTTCGCTGTCGCACGAGGCGGGGCCGGCAACGCCATTCTGGTCGGCTGGCTGCTGGCGCTTTCGCTGTCCATGATCCTGCATCATGTGTGATCCCCAGGGTTCACAAGGCTGGCGCGGCCCTCTGCGGCGACCCGGATTTGCCGCCCATCCTGCAATCGGTTAGAAGCGGCGACCTTCGTCCCGGCGGCCTCGGCCGTCGTGCGTCCCCGACCTTCGCCCTCCAGACCCAAGGCACTCCATGGCGACCCCCACCCAGATCAACCGCGGCGGCCAGATTTCCGGCACCGTCCTGTTCTACAACAAGCCGGAGCCGCTTTCGCCCGAGCTGCACAAGGGAATGGGCGTCAATCGCCTGGACGGCCCCTTTGGCTTCGCCCGGACCGGTCACGCCGTGCCGCTGACCGTGACGGAGTTCAGCATCGCCTGCCTGACCTTCCCGATCATCTTCGTCGGCGAGGACAAGACCCCTCTGGCGATCATGGGCCTGAACGCCGACCAGAACATGTTCCTGCGCGACGACGGCCTGTTTGATCCCGGCATCTATGTTCCCGCCTATATCCGGCGTTATCCCTTCGTCTTCGCCAATGACGATGCGGCGCGGCAGTCGATCCTCTGCATCGACCGTTCGGCCGAGTTCATCGTCGAGGGCGGCGACCTGCCCTTCTTCAACGAGGACGGCTCGCCCAGCGAGTACACCCAGAACTGCATCGAATTCTGCAACAACTACGAGGTCGAGCGGCAGAAGACCCTCGCCTTCGTCCAGCTGCTCAAGGACCTCGACCTGTTCGAGGTCAAGACGGCCACCCACACCCCGGTCAATCCCGACGGCACGGCGGGCGAGCCCCAGCAGATCGCCGAGTATTTCGGCATCTCGGAGGAAAAGCTGAACGCCCTTCCCCACGACAAGCTGGCGGAACTTCGCGATAACGGCGCCCTCCAGCAGATCTACGCCCATATCATCAGCCTGTTCGGCTGGGACCGCCTGATCGCGCTGCAGATCTACAAGCTCTCGGAAGCCCAGGCGAACGCGGCCGCAGCGGGCTGAGGTTCCGCCGAGGCTCCCTCAGCGTGAGAAGACAGAGCGGGTCAGGCAGGAGAAGACCAGCCGGCCCGCTTCATCCAGCAGGTCATGCTGGGCGATGATGATGCCCTTGCCGTCGCCGACCGGGTCCTTGCCCATGATGGTCATGCGCCCCCGCAGGACCTCGCCGGCCGGTGGATTCCGCACCCAGCGAAGGGCGTCAACGCCCAGCCGCTTGGTCTGTGGCCAGCCTACGGCTGAAATGGCGTCCAGGCGGCTCCATATCGCAAAGACCATGGAGTCCGGCGCGCCCCGTTCGACGGGCCAGCCAGGAGCGAAGGACTCGGTGAAGGCCTCGAGGACGCGGGCGTCGACCCTGACCTCTCCAAGCGTCGTCACCTGCCCGATCTCGATCTCGTCAAACCTGCCCGGCACGCGCGGGTCTCCCTTCCTCGGTTTCCGCTCAGGCCGATCATGAGGCGGACTGCGCCCTAAATCGAGCCCCCGCGTCATGTCCGGGCCGATTGCCTTGCGCCCCGCTGGGGTCATATTAGGCGCGCTCCCGGTCCGTGCGAGTGTCTGGAAGGCCATCTGGGGAACGCATGTTCAAGAGACTGCTTGCCGGCCTGGCGGCCCTGGTCGCCCTCGGGGTCATGCCGACGCCCGCGTCCGCGGTCGCCGGGCCTGTCCGGACAGGGAACCTGACCGCCGAACTGGTCGCAGCCACAGAAGGCGCGCGCGCCGGCGGCGAGGTCCAGCTCGCCCTGCGGCAGGCCATCGACAAGGGCTGGCATACCTATTGGCGGAACTCCGGCGACTCCGGCGCTCCGACGGAGCTGGCCTGGTCCCTGCCCGCCGGATGGACCGCAGGCGAGATCGTCTGGGCGCCGCCATCGCGCAAGCCCATCGGGCCGCTCATGAACTACGGCTATTCGGGCGAGGTGCTCCTGCCGGTCGCCGTCCGGGTTCCCGCCTCGGCCCGCGCCGGCCAGACCGTCACCCTCAGGGTCAAGGCCGCCTTCCTGGTTTGTTCGGACATCTGTGTTCCGGAAGACGCGGATCTCTCCCTCGATGTGAAGGTGGTGTCAGGGGATCCGGCGCCCGACGCCATCTGGGGGCCCCGGATCCAGGCCGCCCTCGACGCCGCTCCCAGACCGGGGCAGGTACAGGCGGTCCTTGCCTCCGGCCCCGCGGGCCTGAAGATCGCCGCCACCGGCCCCGGTGTTTCCGGCGGAGCCGCTCTCGACGCCTATGTCTTTCCCTACGCGCCTGCAGTCATTGATCACGCCGCACCCCAGACCCTGGATCGTGGGCCGGAGGGCCTGACCCTGACGGTCAAGCCCGCCCCGGGATCCTCGACGCCCGCCTCCCTGAAGGGGGTGCTCGCCGTCGATGGTCGGGTCTACGAGATCGAGGCCGCTCCCGGCGCCGCGCCCGCTGGCGCCTCGGGCCTGGGGCCTCCGCCCCCCCAGCCCGTGCCCCTGGACGGGGCTGGCGGTCTGGCCGGCGCGCTTCTTTTCGCCTTCCTGGGCGGCGTGATCCTGAACCTCATGCCCTGCGTCTTTCCGGTTCTGGCCATGAAGGCGGCTTCACTGGCCGGCCACGGTCATGACCGCGCCGCCGCTCGCGCGCAGGGTCTCGCCTTCCTTGCCGGCGTGATGGCCACCTTCCTCGGGCTTGCCGCCCTGCTGCTGGCTGTGAGGGCCGGCGGAGCCGCGGTCGGCTGGGGGTTCCAGCTGCAATCGCCGCCGATGGTGGCGGGCCTCGCCCTGCTGATGCTGGCGGTGGGTCTCAACCTGTCCGGCCTGTTCGAGATCGGCGCCTCTCTCCAGGGGATCGGCTCGGGCGCCGCCGCCAGGGGCGGGACCCTCGGCGCCTTTCTGACCGGCGCCCTCGCCGTCGTCGTCGCGGCGCCCTGCACCGCACCCTTCATGGCGCCCGCCCTCGGCTGGGCGATGACCCAGCCGGCGGCCCTGTCCCTGGCCGTCTTCGCCGGCCTCGGCCTGGGCTTCGCCGCCCCCT
This sequence comes from Phenylobacterium sp., assembly GCA_046092925.1. Lineage (GTDB taxonomy): Bacteria > Pseudomonadota > Alphaproteobacteria > Caulobacterales > Caulobacteraceae > Phenylobacterium. The sequence goes on from JBJTEN010000072.1 coordinate 3,180, forward strand.
TCACCCTGGCCGCCCTGGCGCCCGGCGTCCTGTCGCGCCTGCCCCGGCCCGGGCCCTGGATGGACACCTTCCGCAAGGTCCTGGCCTTCCCGATGTATGGAGCCGCTGCCTGGCTGGCCTGGGTGCTCGCCGTGCAGGCCGGCCCGGATCTGCTGGCGCGGCTCCTTGCGGCGGGCGTCGCCCTGGCCTTCGCCTGCTGGCTGGCGGGCCTCGCTCAGAGACGCAGCCTCCTTGGTCAGCCGGCGCGCCTCCTCGGCGTCGTCGCCCTCGGCGTCGTCGTCCTTTCCGTCGCTGCGGCTGTCTGGCCGACACCCGCCCAGGCTGTGGCGGAAGGATCGACGGGGGCGGGAACGGACGCCTCGGGCCTGGCCTACGAGCCCTATACGCCCGAGCGTCTCGTCGCCCTGCGGGCGGAGGGCCGGGCGGTCTTCGTCAACTATACGGCCGCCTGGTGCGTGACCTGCCAGGTGAACGAGCGCGTCGCCTTGTCCACCCGCACCGCGGCCGAGGCCTTTGCCGGGACTGGGACGGTCTACCTCAGGGCGGACTGGACCCGGCGGGACGCCGTGATCGCCGAAGACCTGGCCCGTTTCGGACGAGCCGGGGTGCCGCTTTACCTCGTCTATCCCGCCGGCGGCGGCGATCCTGAGATCCTGCCCCAGCTCCTGACGCCGGGCATGGTCGCGCAGGCGGTCAGGGCCGCAGCCGAGGGATGACCGACGCCGGAGACGCCTGGGCGTCCCTCGAGGCCGCCGTTCGGGCCGACCCGCCCCTGCGGCGGTTGTTCGAGCTTGAGCCCGACCGGGCGACGCGCCTGACCTTCGAGGCCTGCAGCCTCACCCTCGACCTGTCCAAGCAGCCCTGGTCCGCCGCCAGCTTCGCCAACGCCCTCGACCTCGCCCGCCCCGCAGGTCTGGAGGCCGCCCGCGAGGCCCTCTTCGCCGGTGAGGCCGTAAACGCCTCAGAGGGCCGGGCGGCCCTGCACATGGCCCTGCGGGCGCCGGGCGCGAGGAACTGGCGCGCTGCGGGCCAGCCCGTGACGGAGGGCGTGGCGGCCGGGCTCGAGCGCATGCTGGCCTTCGCCGGCGAGGTCCGGACGGCGGGCGATATCGACGCCGTCCTGCACATCGGCATCGGTGGGTCGGACCTTGGGCCCCGCCTCGTCTGGGAGGCCCTGGCCCCCGTCGCGCCGCGGATCGACCTGCGCTTCGCCGCCAACGTCGATCCCTCCGAGATCACCGCCGCCCTCGCCGGGCTCGACCCCGCCCGGACCCTGGTGGTGATCGTCTCCAAGACCTTCACCACCCAGGAGACCCTGTTCAACGCCCGGGCCGCCCTGGCCTGGCTGGAGCAGGCGCCCGGCGCCGCAGACAGGCTCGTCGCGGTCACGGCCGCGCCCCACTTCGCCGAGGCCTTCGGGGTCGACGCCGCCCGCATCTTCCCCTTCGCCGACTGGGTCGGCGGCCGCTTCTCCCTGTGGTCGGCCGTCGGGCTATCCTGCGCCGTCGCCCTGGGCCCCGAGGTCTTCGAGGGCCTGCTGCGGGGCGCGGCGGAGATGGCCGCGCACTTTCTCGGGGCGCCCCCGGAGCAGAACCTGCCCGTAGTCTTGGCCCTGTCCCACATCCTGAACCGCGACATCCTCGGCCGGCCCTCGCGCGCGGTGGTTCCCTACGCCCGCCGGCTGCGGCTCCTGCCGGCCTTCCTCCAGCAGCTGGAGATGGAGTCCAACGGCAAGCGTGTGGGGCGCGACGGCCGGCCTGTCCCGCGGCCCACCGCCGGCGTCGTCTTCGGCGAGGCGGGCACCAACGGCCAGCACGCCTTCTTCCAGGCCCTGCACCAGGGGACGGATGTCATCCCGCTTGACATCCTCGCAGTGCGCCAGCCCGTGGAGGGGGACCCCGCCGCTCACCGCGCCCTGCTGGCCAACGCCATCGCCCAGGCCGAGGCCCTGATGGCGGGCCGAACCGAGGCCGAGGCTCTGGCGGCGGCCGGGGGCGACCCGGTCCTCGCCGCCCAGAAGGCCTTTCCCGGCGACCGGCCCTCGGGCTTCCTCCTCCTGGAGCGCCTGGACTCACCCGCCCTCGGCGCCATCCTTGCCCTCTTCGAGCACAAGGTCTTCGTCGAGGGGGTCCTGTGGGGGATCAACAGCTTCGACCAGTGGGGCGTCGAGCTGGGCAAAGTCCTGGCGGCGCGGATCCTGCCCGAGCTGGAAGGCGGGCCGGCTGGCGTCCACGACGCCTCAACGGCCGCCCTCATCGCCCGCCTCCGCGCGCCCTGAGCCCGGCGACGGGTTTACGCCCGCCCGGCCCCGGCTAGAATGAGACGAAGGAGGCCGCAAGCGCCCCCGCCGGAGGAGACAAAGGGCCCATGTATCTCGCCGACCACGCGCGCCTGACCCCCGACAAGCCGGCCCTGATCTCGGCCGACACCGGCAAGGTCGTGACCTTCGCCCAGCTGGACGAGCGCTCGCTGCGGATGGCCAACCTGTTCCGCGAGCGGGGCCTGAAGCGCGGCGACCATGTCGCCCTCCTCATGGAGAACAACCTCGCCTTCATGGATGCGGTCTGGGCCTGCTTCCGCTCCGGGCTCTACATCACCACCATCAACCGCTACCTGCCGCCGGACGAGGCCGCCTACATCGTCAACGACTGCGGCGCGAAGGTGCTGATCAGCTCGCACGCCAAGCGCGAGACCTGCGAGGGCCTGGCCGACCTGCTCCCCGCCTGCCCGATCCGCCTGATGGTCGACGGCTTCATTCCGGGCTGGGAAGCCTACGAGGCCGCCCGCGACGGCGCCTCGCCCGCGCACCTCGACCGCGAGTGGATGGGCGATTCCATGCTCTACAGCTCCGGCACGACCGGGCGGCCGAAGGGCATCCTGCGGCCCCTGCCGGAGGTCAGCCCCGCCGAGGCCTTCGCCCTGCGCCAGCAGGCCAACCGCTATGAGTTCGGCCCGGATACGGTCTACCTGTCGCCCGCGCCCCTCTACCACGCCGCTCCCCTGGCCTATGTCGTCACGGTCCAGTCCTTCGGCGGGACGGTGGTGATGATGGAGCGGTTCGACGCCGAGAAGTCCCTGGAGCTGATCCAGGACTACCGGGTCACGCACTCCCAGTGGGTGCCCACCATGTTCGTGCGCATGCTGAAGCTGCCCGAGGAGGTCCGCCGGGCCTTCGACGTCTCCAGCCTGAGGGTCGCCATCCATGCCGCCGCCCCGTGCCCGGTGGAGGTCAAGCGCCAGATGATCGCGTGGTGGGGCCCGGTCCTCTACGAGTACTACGCCGGCACCGAAGGCTCGGGTTCGACCTTCATCGACAGCCATGACTGGCTGAAGCATCCGGGGTCGGTGGGTCGCGCGGCGGTGGGCGTCCTGCATGTCTGCGACGAGGAGGGGAACGAGCTGCCCCCCGGCGAGACGGGCCTGATCTACTTCGAGCGCGAAATCCCGACCTTCGAGTACCACAACGACCCGGAGAAGACCCGCTCGTCCCGGCACCCGAAGCACCCCAACTGGAACGCGCTCGGCGATGTCGGCTACCTGGACGAGGAGGGCTATCTCTACCTCACCGACCGCAAGGCCTTCATGATCATCTCCGGCGGGGTGAACATCTATCCCCAGGCCATCGAGGACGCCCTGATCACCCATCCCAAGGTCGCCGACGTGGCCGTCTTCGGCGTGCCGGACCCGGAGATGGGCGAGGCGGTGAAGGCCGTGATCGAGCCTGCGCCGGGTGTCGACCCTACCGAGGACCTCGCCGCCGAGCTCATGCACTACGCCCGCGAGCACCTGGCCCACTACATGGCGCCGCGCTCCATAGACTTCATCGCGGAGATGCCGCGCCTGCCCACGGGCAAGCTCTACAAGCGCATCCTCCGGGACGCCTACTGGCAGGGCGACCGGAAGATCTGAACAGGACGGGAAGGAAGACCATGCAGGACCTTGCGGGAAAGACCGCCTTCATCACCGGCGGGGCCTCCGGGCTCGGCCTCGCCATGGCCCACGCCTTCGGCGCCGCCGGCATGAACGTCATGCTCGCCGACATCGAGACCGAGCCCCTGGCCCGGGCCGTGGCTGAGCTGGCGGCCCGGCAGGTGAAGGTCGCCGCCGTCCAGTGCGACGTCACCGACCGCGCGGCCCTGGTGGCGGCGGCCCGCGAGACCGTCGCGGCCTTCGGCAAGGTCCACGTCCTGTGCAACAACGCCGGCGTCGGCGCCGGCGGCCCGGTCGACGAGATGAAGCCCGCCGACTGGGACTGGACCTTCCAGGTCAACCTGATGGGGGTGATCTACGGCTTCGAGGCCTTCCTGCCGCACATCCGGGCCCACGGGGAGGGCGGCGCCATCATCAACACCGCCTCCATGGCGGGCCACATGTCGCCTCCCGGCATGGAGGCCTACAGCGCCTCCAAGTTCGCCGTCGTCGCCCTCACCGAGGGCTGGGCCGCCCAGCTGGCGCCCGAGAACATCCAGGTCCAGGTGCTTTGCCCATGCTTTGTCCGCACCCGGATCAACCAGTCCGGCCGCAACCGCCCGGCCAAGTTCGGCGGCCCGCAGGTGCGCGAGATCGTCCCCGACGACCGGGTGGCCAACGGGATCGACCCGGCCCGGGTCGGCGCCCGGGTGCTCGAGGCCCTGCAGGCCGGCGACCTCTACATCTTCACCCATCCGGACATGCGGCCTTTCGTCCAGCTGCGCTTCGGCCGGATCATGGAAGGGTTCGATTCCGCCGACCGAAGCCAGGCCCTCAAGGGCATGGACTACCGCACCCCGGACCTTGATCTCCTGCCCTGACGCCCGCCAGCGCCGGGTCCGGGACTGGACGACCCGGCGTCGATGGGCTAGGGACCCGGCCCATGTTCCGTCAGGTTCACCATCACGGCCCCCACCATCCGACCTGCGAAAGCGGGAGCGGGCGGCTGCGTTCGGCCTGATCGAACCTCCGGCGCCGGCCCCCGCGCAATGCGGACGGGGCCGGCCGGCGGCTCCGTCCCTGGCCAACCAAGGGATAGGACCATGAGCACCCCTGACACATCGACAGACCCACTGGCGGCGTCCCGCCCGGAGGCCCGCGCGCCGCGTGGATTCGTTGATCGCCGCGCCCGCGACCTGGCCGCCGAGCGCCGGATCCTCGTCCGCGTCTCCGAGGTCTATGAGCGCTATGGGTTCGAGGCCCTCGACACCGGCGCCCTCGAGTACGCCGACGCCCTGGGCAAGTTCCTGCCCGACGCCGACCGTCCCAACGAGGGCGTCTTCGCCCTGCAGGACGACGACGACCAGTGGATGGCCCTGCGCTACGACCTCACCGCGCCCCTGGCCCGGTTCGTCGCCCAGAACCGCGAGGGCCTGACCCGGCCCTTCCGTCGCTACGCCTACGGTCCGGTCTGGCGCAACGAGAAGCCCGGCCCGGGACGCTTCCGCGAATTCACCCAGTGCGACGCCGACACGGTGGGCTCGGCCCGCCCGGAGGCCGACGCCGAGATCATCGCCATGGCCGCCGAGGGCCTCGCCGCCGCCGGCCTGCCCGAGGGCGGCTATGTCCTTCGCATCAACAACCGCCGCCTGCTCAACGGCCTGCTGGACCGGGCCGGCGTGGCGGGCGAGGGCCAGAAGCTCGCCGTCCTGAGGGCCGTCGACAAGCTGGACCGGCTAGGCCCCGAAGGCGTCCGCCTCCTCCTCGGCGAGGGCCGGAAGGATGAGTCCGGGGCCTTCACCCGGGGGGCGGGGCTCACCGCCGCGGCGGCGGAGTCCGTTCTGGCCTTCACTGCCGCCGGCGCCGGCGACCGGGCCGAGACCCTGCGCCGGATCGCCGCGGTGATCGGCGGCTCGGCCGAGGGCGACGCCGGTCTCGAGGAACTGGCGGGCATTGACCGCGCCCTCGCCGGCATGGGGGTCGGCGCTGACCGCGCGGTCTTCGATCCCTCCGTGGTCCGGGGCCTGGAGTACTATACGGGCGCTGTCTTCGAGGCCGAGCTGCGCCTGGAGACCCTGGACGAGAAGGGCCAGCCGGCCCGGTTCGGCTCGGTGGGCGGCGGCGGCCGCTACGACGAACTCATCGCCCGCTTCACCGGTGAGCGCACCCCCGCCACAGGCTTTTCCTTCGGGGTTTCGCGCCTCGCAGCCGCCCTGCGCGCCGCAGGCCGGGACCTGGGCCGGGAGGCGAGGGGCCCCGTCGTGGTCATCGCCTTCTCGCCGGACGACATGGCCGCCTACTTCGCCGTGGCCGCCGAGCTCCGCGCCGCCGGGATCGCCGCCGAGGTCTATCTCGGCGCCTCGGGGATGAAGGCCCAGATGAAGTACGCCGACCGCCGGCTGTCTCCCGCCGCCGTTATCCTGGGGGGCGACGAGATCGCCGCCGGGACGGTCACGGTGAAGGACCTCGACCTTGGCCGGGCCCTGGCTTCCGACGTCACGGACAACGCGGCCTGGCGGGCTGAACGCCCGGGCCAGCAGGCCGTGCCCCGCGACCAGCTCGTGGGCGTGGTCCGCCGGATCCTGGGGGATGCGCCATGAGCCAGACCTCGCCGTTTCCGCAAGCCCGGCTCGAGGCGATCCGTACGCCGTTCCGGGAGACCGGAGCGGACTGGGTGCAACCCCCGGTCCTTCAGCCCCTGTCCCTGATCCTGGACCTGGCGGGAGAGGCCCTCCGCTCGCAGCTCTTCGTCCTTCAAGCGGCGGGTGGGGAAGAGCTCTGCCTTCGCCCGGACCTCACCACGCCTGTGGCTCGGCTTCACCTTGCGTCCGGCGCGGCGACCGGGGACTACGCCTATGAGGGGCTCGTCTTCCGGGCGTCGGCGCATGAACCTCAGGAGGTGCTGCAGATCGGCATAGAGAGGTTCGCGCCGGAGGCCGACCGGGTCTCGGCCGACGCGGATCTGGTGGATCTGATCTGGCGCGCCGCACTCGGAGGGGGGCGGAGGGACCTGTCGCTCAGGCTGGGCGACGCCGGCCTCTTTCCCGCCTTCGTAGACTCTCTCGCCCTGAGCCCGGCCCAGGCTTCCCGGCTGGTCCGGATGGCCGCTCGACCCAGCCAGATGGCCGCGGAGCTGGCCGGCGCGGGCGAGTCGGCCCTGCCAAGGGAGGAAGAAGCCGTGATCGCCAGGCGGCTCGGCGCCCTTCCGCCGGAGGAGGCCGCAGCCCTTCTGGAGGAGATCTGGAGCCTCTCGGGCATCACCCCGGTGGGAGGCCGGGGGGCCATGGAGATCGCCGCCCGGCTTATCCGCCGCTCCGCGGCCGCCCGGGCCCCCGCCCTCTCCCGGGCTGAGGCGGACGCTGTCCGAGCCTTCCTGGCGGTCCGGGATACGCCTCGGGAAGCCCTGAAGCAGATCGCCCGGCTGGCGCCAGGTGCGGGAACCCTGCAGGCGCGACTCACCGACTGGGCGCGTCGCCTGGACAGGATCGAAGCGGCGTCCGCCGGCCTTGCCTCCGCCATCTTCGAGGCCGCGCCACGAGGCGATTTCGCCTATTACGACGGTCTGGTCGTCGAGGTCCTGTCCGACGCCTTGGGCCCCGATCGCCCGCTTGCCGCCGGGGGGCGGTACGATGGTCTTCCCGCCCGTCTCTCGGGCGCCGCGTGGACCGGATCGGCTCTGGGCGGGATGGTCCTGCCCGGACGAGCCATCCTGGAGGCGGGACAATGAACGAGCCGCTGATCTTCGCTATCCCCTCAAAGGGGCGATTGAAGGAGCAGGTCGAGTCCTGGCTCCAGGACTGCGGCCTGGGCCTCGACATGAGCGGAGGTGAGCGTGGCTACAGGGCCCGCCTTCGGGGTGTCGACGGCGTCCAGGTGCGGCTCTTGTCCGCCAGCGACATCGCCTCCGCCCTGGTGGCCGGTGAGGCGCATCTTGGAATCACGGGCGAGGACCTTCTGCGGGAACAGGGCGCGGAGGCGGCCGCATCCGCCTTGCTCCTGCGGGCTCTTGGCTTCGGCCGGGCGGACCTGGTCGTCGCCGCGCCCCGCAGCTGGCTGGATGTCTCGACCCTCGCCGACCTGGAGGAAGTCGCCCATGAGCGCCTCGTCCGAACGGGCCGCCGGCTGCGGGTGGCCACAAAGTATCTTGTACAGACCCGTGAGTTCTTCGCCCGCCACGGGGTGACGGACTATCGGATCGTGGAATCCGGCGGCGCCACGGAGGGGGCGCCGGCTGCCGGCGTCGCCGACGTGGTGGTGGACATCACCACCACCGGAGCCACCCTGCGCGCCAATGACCTGAAGATCCTTCGTGACGGAGTCATTCTCCGGAGCCAGGCTCAGTTGACGGCCGCCCTTCGGGCGCGATGGACGCCGGAAGGTCTGGCGGCGGCGGAATCGCTGGTCAGGATCGTCGAAGCCAGGGCTGCGGCCCACGCCTCGGCGACCCTCATCTGGCCGGGGGGCGATGCAGACCCCATCCTTCCTGACCTGGAGGCCCTCGGGGCCGTACGCCGGCCGAATGGTCTCCTGGCTCCGGTCGATCTGGTGGCCCGTGTTGCGGCCCGGCTGACGGCCGCGGGGCGCGGGCCCGTCACGGCCTCGCGCCCAGACTTCGTCTTTGAGACGGCCTGCCCGCCGATCGAGCGGCTGCGCAGCGCCCTGGAACCTATCTGACGGAAGTGTCAGGATTTTCGCCTGCATCCTCAAGATTGGACGCACCATCAAACCGCTTGTTGACAGCGGCAGGCATTTGCCCTCAATTCTCGTCCTGCGAGAGACATGGCGGCCATTGAACCACCAATCTCCGGCGTTTCGGGGAGGAAACGCCCTCTTGAATTCCAAGGCCAAAGGCCAGGACAACCCGCCGGAAGGCGGGTTGTTTTTTGAATCCGGCAGAACTTTGACAAAACCGTCAAACCCGTCTCGCCTGCGACACGGACAGGCGCCCATCCCCGCCGGCGACTGCTCCTGCAGGTCGGATTCGCCCGGGCGATGGACGCCGGATCGCGGGGGGGACCTGGCGTGACCCGTCCCGGCGTCGTCATCGCAGGCGCAGGGCCCGCCGGTCTCATGGCCGCCGAGATCCTCGCCAGAGGCGGGGCGAAGGTGACCGTTCATGACCGCATGCCCAGCCCCGCCATCAGAAGGCGACGGGCGGGGCGCGGCGGTCTGAACCTCACCCACTCCGAGCCCGTCACGGAGATGATCGGGCGCTATGGCGAGCGGTCGGACAGGATCGCGCCTTTCCTTGAGGCGTTCCCGCCCACCGCCCTTCGCGACTGGGCCGAGGGACTGGGCCAGGCGACCTTTGTCGGCACCAGCGGTCGGGTCTTTCCTCGTGTCCTCAAGGCCTCTCCTCTCGTACGGGCATGGTTGACGCGTCTGACCGATCTCGGGGTCGAAGTCCGGCTCCGCTCGACCTGGACCGGGTGGGGTCCGGACGGGCGTCCCCGCTTCCGGGGGGCGGATGGGGTCGAGGTCGGCGAAGCCGCCGACGCCCTGCTCCTTGCCCTCGGGGGCGCCAGCTGGCCCCGCCTGGGGTCGGACGGCGGATGGACGGATCTGCTGAGCGCGGCTGGCGTCCGGCCCGCCCCCCTCCGCCCCGCCAACTGCGGATTCGTCGCCGACCTGTCGCCGGTCTTCGCCGCCCGTCACGCCGGCGCTCCCCTGAAGGCCGTGGAGATCCGGTTCGGGGAGACCACGGCGCGGGGGGATGTGGTTCTGACGCGTCGGGGTCTGGAGGGCGGGGCGGTCTACGCCCTCTCCGCTCGCCTCCGCGACACCGTCGAGTCGACGGGCGAGGCCTGGGTGTCCATAGACCTGCGGCCGGACCGGAACATCGACGACCTCGCGGATCGGATCGCCCGACAGGCCCGGAAGGCCAGTCTGGCGACGCGACTGCGCAAGGCCCTGTCCCTCTCGCCGGCGGCCATCGCCCTGGTGCGCGACGCGGGCCCGCCCCCGGTGGATCCCGTGGCCCTGGCCCGCCGGATCAAGTCTGTGCCTGTCCGCCTTGTGGCGACCTCCGGTCTTGAGCGCGCCATCTCGTCGGCGGGCGGCGTCCGGTTCGAAGACCTCGACCCCGGCCTCCAGCTCCGGGCGAGGCCCGGGGTCTGGGTCGCCGGAGAGATGATCGACTGGGAGGCGCCGACCGGGGGCTATCTCCTGCAGGCCGTCTTCGCCACCGGCGTCCACGCCGCCCGGAACATTCTCGAGCGGTCTGGCTGACGCGTCACCAGATCCGGGCCCGTTGGTCTGCAGGCAGATGCATGGGGTCCCCCGGCTTGACCCCGAAGGCTTCGTGGAAGGCGTCGATGTTCCGGACCGGCAGGTTCACACGCGCCTGAGGCGGTGAATGCGGCCCTGTCGTCAGCTGCTGGCGCGCGCGGTCATCCCGCAGCTTGGTCCGCCAGACCTGGGCCCAGCCGTAGAACACCCTCTGGTCGCCCGTCAGGCCGTCGATCACCGGCGCGGGGGCGCCCTTCAGGGAGGCGCGGTAGCCGTCAAGCGCCAGCAGGATGCCCCCGAGGTCTGCGATGTTCTCGCCCATGGTGAGGTCGCCCTTGATGAAGACGCCAGGCAGGGCCTCGAAGGCCGAGTACTGAGCGCCCAGCTTCGCGGACTCGGCCTTGAACCGTTCGGCGTCCTCGGGCGTCCACCAGTCGTTCAGGCGACCGTCACCGTCGGACTTGCGGCCTTGGTCATCGAAACCGTGGGTGATCTCGTGTCCGATCACCCCGCCAATGGCCCCGTAATTGATCGCCATGTCGGCCTTGGGATCGAAGAAGGGCGGCTGCAGGATGCCGGCGGGGAAGACGATGACATTGCGGGTCGGGGAGTAATAGGCGTTCACAGTCGCCGGGGTCATGGACCATTCCCGTCGGTCGACGGGCTGATCCAGGCGGGAGACCAGGCGGTTCCAGTCCCAGGCCCGGGCCCGGGAGACATCGCCGAAGAGATCTCCGGGCTTCATCTCGAGCCCGGAATAGTCGCGCCAGACCTCGGGGTATCCGATCATGACGCTGAACTTGGACATCTTTTCCAGAGCGCGGGCGCGGGTCTCCGCACCCATCCAGGAAACCCCCTCGATCCGCCTGCGCATGGCGGCCTTGATGTCAGCCACCAGGCCCTCCATCAGGGCTTTGGACTCCGGCGGGAAATAGGCGGCCACATAGTCCCGCCCGAGGGCCTCGCCGAGCTGGTCGTCAACCAGGGCGACCGCCCGCTTCCAGCGCGGTTGCTGCTCCTGCTGCCCGGTCAGCACCTTGCCCCGGAAGTCGAAGTTCGCGTTGTCGAAGGCCGGCGCGAGGTAAGGGGCCGCCTCGTCGGTGAGGCTGAGCGCCATATAGGCCTTCAGGGTCGCAAGAGGGGTTTCCGCGAAGATCCGGGCGATTTCCGGAAAGGCCTCCTGCTCGCGCAGGATCAGGCGACCCGCGCCGGACAGGCCTGCGCCCTCCAGATAGTCCGACCAGGGAAAGCCGGGCGCGAGGCGGGGCAGTTCCGTGGGCGCTGCGGGGTTGTAGGTGCGATCCCGATCCCGGCGCTGGGCGTTGGTCCAGGAAACCTTCGCGATCTTCGTCTCGAACGCGAGGACAGCGTCCGCCGAGGCGCCCGGATCTGCCCAGCCGGCAAGGGCCAGAAGGCGCTCCGCATAGGCCCGGTACTCGGCGCGCTGACGCTCGAATCGGGGCTCGAGGTAATAGTCCCGGTCCGGCAGGTTGAGGCCGGCCTGGCCCAGATAGACCGCGTAGGCCTGGGGATTTCGGGCGTCATCGAAGATGGCGGTCGAGAAGACCGAGCCTCCGAATCCCTTGGCCGAGCGGCCCATGAGCCTGGCGATCTCGCCATGGGTGCGCGTCCGGCGGATCTCGTTCAGGCCGGATTCGATCGGCCGGGCGCCCAGTTCGGCGATCCTGGCCTCGTCCATGTAGTTCCGATAGAGGATCGCCAGCCGCGCCCGGTCCCCCGAGGGCGCCGGATCGGCTGCGGCCGTCTCGAGGACGGCGCGCATGCGTTGGGCGGAGAGCTCCCGCAGCATGTCGAAGGCCCCGAAGCTGGACCTGTCGGCGGGAATCTCCAGCCCCTCCAGATACGCCCCGTTGGCATGGCGGAAGAAGTCTTCAGAGGCTGGGGTGGCTGGATCCCGGCCCGACAGGTCGAAGCCCCAGGCCCCCATTCGCGGGGCCGAGAGATCCGCGGCGGCGGCGGGCAGGGCCACAGCAAGGGCGAGGGCGGCGAAAAGAGGGCGGGCGAGGGTCACAGGCAACTCCGGGCGATGACGAACACCGGCGCCAGGCTGGCGCCTGAGCGCTGAGTTATCACGCGCAGTCTGACCTGTCTGGGCCCGAGGCTGCAATCCGCGCGGAACAGACGCGCCGTTGCGGCGACTCCACCGGGGTCTCGCACCTGACGCGCCCTTGGGCCATAGTCGCGACCGAGGGGGAGACCATGGCTTATCCGGCGCCCGGCGAGTTCAAGGATGTCGTGCTGTTTCTGGCGACGGCCGGGATTGTCGTGCCGGTTTTCCGGCGCTGGAAGGTCAGCCCGATCCTGGGTTTCCTCGTTGCGGGCGTCATTCTGGGGCCGTCCGGGCTCGGCGCCCTCGCGTCCTATTTCCCCTGGGCGGCGGAAGTCACGATCGATTCGCCGGAGGACCTCGGACAGCTCGGGGAACTCGGCGTCGTCTTCCTGATGTTCATGATCGGTCTGGAGCTGTCCTGGGTCCGGCTCTGGCTCATGCGCCGCTACGTCTTCGGGCTGGGCGTCCTGCAGGTGCTTGGCTGCGGCCTCATCGTTGCGCTGATCACCCACGCCTTCGGAGCCTCCGTCACCACCGCCGCCGCGGTCGGCGCAGCCATGGCCCTGTCATCGACAGCGGTGGTCATGCCTATCCTGACAGAGAACCGGAGACAGCATGTCCAGGCCGGACGGGTCACATTCGCGGTGCTCCTGTTCCAGGATCTCGCCGTCGCCCCCATCCTCATCACCCTCGCCGTCCTCGGACGGGAGGGAGGCGGCGAGGCCCTCTCCGCCGAGAGCCTCCTCAGCTTCGTGCCCGCCGCCCTGGCCGTCGCGGGCCTGCTCGTCTTCGGCCGTTTTCTCCTGCGTCCGATGATGCGCTCGGTGGCGCGGGCCCGGAGCGAGGAACTGTTTGTCGCCGCCTGCCTTCTGGTGGTCATTGGCTCGGGATTTCTGGCCGCCCTGGCCGGGCTTTCCATGGCGCTCGGCGCCTTCGTCGCCGGCCTGCTCCTCGCCGAGACCGAGTTCCGGCATCAGGTCGAACAGGTGATCGAGCCCTTCAAGGGGCTGCTGCTCGGCCTGTTCTTCCTGGCGGTGGGCGCAGGCCTGGACGTGGGCCTGCTCCTTCGCGAGCCCGTGCAGATCCTCGGCGTGACCTTCGGGCTTATGGCCCTCAACGCGGCGCTGATCTTTGGTCTCGCGAGGGCGTTCGGCCTCGCCTCCCGGTCGGCAGCGGAGGCCGCCCTCCTGCTGGCCGCCAGCGGCGAGTTCGCCTTCGTCATCCTGGCCTCGGCCATGGACAAGGGCCTGGTCCCGCAGGACCTGGGCCAAAGCCTGCTGGTGTCCGCGACGGTCTCGATGATGTGTATTCCCGCCCTCGCCGCCCTGGGCCTTCGCGTCGCGGGGCGGGCGACGGCGGGGGTTGCGGAGGCGCCCGACAGCGTCGCCCGCGCACCCGACGGGCGCGTGCTTATTGTCGGCTTCGGGCGGGTCGGCCGCCTGGTCGGGGAAATGCTCGACCGGCACGGGGTCCCGTGGGCGGCCGTCGACATGGATGCGGGAGTGGTTGAGCGGGGCCGGCGGAGCGGCCGGAACCTCTATTTTGGCGATGCCTCCCGCCCCGGCTTCCTGCAGCGCTGTGGCCTCGATGCGGCGAGGGCCCTTGTCATCACCGCCGATTCAAACGGAGAAGGCGGCGGGGGCGTCGAGGCCTTGGTGGCCCTGGCCCGGGACCAGAGGGCGGACATCTCCATTGTCGCCCGTGCGCGCGACAGCCAGGAGGCCCTGCGGCTCTACGATCTCGGCGTGACCGATGCGGTGCCGGAAACCATCGAGGCCAGCCTTCAGTTGTCCGAGGCCGTGCTTGTCGGCGTCGGCGTTCCGGCCGGGCCGGTGATCGCCTCAATTCACGAAAGGCGGGATGAATTCCGCCGGGAACTGAACCGGGGGGACGGATTTCTCGCCAAGACCGGTCCCGAGGGCGCATGAAGTCGGAGGCGAGCGGTGGAGCTTGCCTCGGGCGTACGGACCGAATACACGCCAGTGTTGCGATGACGACACTTTCGCGGTGCGTGTGTCCTGATATAAAGATGTCTTGGCGGCTTCGATCCCGCAGACGGGCAAGAGAGGGCTCTGATATGAAATTCAAACTCCTGGCTGGGGCGGCTTTGGCCGCTGTCACCATCGCCACCGGGGCGTCGGCCCGTGAGGTTGGCTGGTACGGCGCGCTTGACCTCGGCTATCACTGGCCGGCGGGTATCGACGCGACGTCGAGCAATAACGCCGCGAACGGCAAGCCCTACAACTGGTCGATCAACCAGGCTGAGGACTGGAGCGGGTTCGCGCGGCTCGGCTACCAGGTTTCGAGCAACTGGCGCGTCGAGCTTGAGGGCGGTTATCGGGCCGGCAGCATCGATTCGATTCGCGGCGGCGCCAGCAACGCGATCCTCGGCCTCTGCACGGCCGGCGTGGTCCGGACGACGGCGGCCCCGAACTGCGGCTCGCCCACCGGCGACGTGCAGTCCCTGACCCTGATGGGCAATGTCATCTACGACATCCTGCCGGACTCGGCGCTCAACCCCTTCATCGGTGTCGGCGTGGGCGTGAACCAGACCCAGCTGGACACGGTTGTCGGTCAGTTCTCGACCATCACCCCGGTGGGTCCCGCCGCGACTGCGGCGAACCCCGCCATCCAGAACCTGACCATCGATGACGATGATGTGGCGTTCGCCTGGCAGGGCATCGCCGGCGTGGCCTGGGCGATCACCGATCGCCTCGATGCGGATCTGACCTATCGTTATCTGAGCGGATCGGACCTGACCTTTGCGTCGAGGGGTTCTCACGCTCTTCAGCCCGGCGCGTTCGATGGCGCTTATGAGGACCAGTCTCTGACCATCGGCCTGCGGTACTCCTTGCGCGACCGCCTCAACCC
>JBJTEN010000073.1:0-4965 GCA_046092925.1 Phenylobacterium sp.
TCGCCGAGCTGGACGGTCTCTGCGCCGTGCTGGGGGAGTTCGGCCGCATGCTGCAGATCGTGCCGGAATTCTATGACGCCGACCTGACCATCGCCCGGATCGACCAGTTGGCCGAGCTGAGCCTGAAGCACGGCATCCCCACCACCTTCTCGCCGGTCTTCGACAGCCGGCAGGCGCGTGACAGCGTGGACCGGATCCTCGCCCGGTCGGATGAGCAGTTCGAGCGCGGCGCCCGGGTCTGGCCGCAGATGCAGACACGACCCATCGACATCAGCTTCTCGCTCCTGCGGCCCAGCCTCTTCTTCGCCCGCCTGCCCAGCTGGGTGCGGGTCCTGCGTCTGCCGGTGGACGAGCGGATCGCCGCGCTGAAGGATCCGGAGACCCGCGCCCGCCTGCTGCGCGACGCCGGCGAGGACGGCGGCGAGCGCCTGATGGGCCGCCTCGTCGCCAGGGCCGGCGAGGCCCCCGCCCACCTGGCGGGCAAGGCCCTGAAGGCGATCGCCGACGCCCGCGGCCAGACCTGCGCCCTCGCCCTCATCGAGGTGTCGCTCGAACACGGCCTGGACGTCGCCTTCCTGGCGGCCAATGGCGGGCATGACGACACCCCCCGCATCGGCCCCCTGCTGGCCCGGCCGAAGGTGCACATCGGCGCCGGCGACGGCGGCGCGCACCTGGCCTCCTTCGCGACCTATGGGGACACGGGTTATCTGTTCAGTGAGTTCGTGCGCGGCACGGGGGCCCTGACCCTGGAGCAGGCGGTGGCCAAGATCACCGGCGAGACCGCCGACATCTGGGGCCTGAAGGACCGCGGCCGGCTGCAGCCCGGCAAGGCCGCCGACATCGTCGTCTTCGACCCTGACCGCATCGGCCGCGGCGAAGAGCGACCGGTGTTCGACATGCCCGGAGATGGCATGCGCTATACCCGCGATTCCGTGGGTGTGGAGGCTGTCCTGGTCAACGGCGAGCTGGCCTGGACCCCGGCGGGCTATACGGACGCCCGGGCTGGACGTATCTGCGAGATGGCGTGACCCCCCTTTGATCTGCGTCACGGCGGCGTTTGGCGAAGGCGTGTGATAGGCGTCCGAGGGCGTTCCCGGGGGGCGCAGGAGCGGAGGGGACATGGCGGTCCGGACGGCGCGGCTCAGCCGCGATGCGCTGATCGAGAAGTATGACGGCCGCGCGCCGCGCTACACCAGCTATCCGACGGCGCTGCAGTTCACGCCTCAGGTGACCGCCGCCACCTATCGCGACTGGCTGGACCGCCTGCCTGATGACGAGGCCGTGTCCCTCTACATCCACGTGCCCTTCTGCTCGCGCCTCTGTTGGTACTGCGGCTGCAACACCCGCGCGGTGAACCATCATGGCCCTGTGGCCGCTTACGTCTTCTATCTCGAGAAGGAGATCCTCGAGCTCCACAAGGCCCTGCATGGGCGCCGCCCCAGGGTTTCCACCATCCATTTCGGCGGCGGGACGCCGAACATGCTCAACCCGGAGGAGGTGACCTCCATCCTGGCGGCTCTGTCCGGGGCGTTTCGCTTCGGAAGCGCCCTGGAGGTCGCCGCGGAACTGGATCCTGAGGTCCTGACCCAGGACTGGGTGACGGCCGCGTGCGTGAATGGTCTGTCCCGGGCGAGCCTCGGCGTTCAGAACCTCGACCGCAAGGTGCAGGCGGCGGTGAACCGGATCGAAGCCTTCGAGCAGATCGCCGGGGCTGTGCGCTGGCTGCGTCGGGGCGGGGTGAGCTCAATCAACATGGATCTCATGTACGGCCTGCCGCATCAGACCGTGGCCAACACCCTGGCGACGGTGGACAGCCTCATGAGCCTTCGTCCGGAGCGTGTCTCCCTCTTCGGCTACGCCCACGTGCCCTGGATGAAGCCGCACCAGAAGCTGATCGCCGAAAGCACGCTGCCCGGCGCCTCGGAGCGGCTCGACCAGTTCGACGCGGCGGCGGAGAGGCTGGCCTCCGAGGGGTACGTCCGCGTCGGCATGGATCACTTCGCCGTGCCGGAGGATGATCTGGCCCGCGCCTCCGCCGAGGGCCGGCTGTACCGGAACTTCCAAGGATACACCACGGACGCCGCAGGGACCCTTCTGGGACTCGGCCCTTCGGCTATAGGCCGTCTGCCGCAGGGCTTTCTCCAGAACGCCGGCCAGGAGCTGGACTGGCGCAAGGCTCTCGACCACGATGTTCTGCCGATCGCCCGGGGGGTGGAGCTCAACGCCGACGATCGCTTCCGCGGGGAGATCATCGAACTGCTGATGTGCGACGTCGCGGTCGAGCTGGGCGAGGTCTGCGCCCGGAACGGCCGCCATCCCCGGGACCTGGTGCACGAGATCGCCCAGCTGGAGACCTTCGCCTCCGACGGCCTCGTGGAACTGGACGGTTTCCGGGTGAAGGTCACCGAGCCGGGGCGGCTGGTGGTTCGCAGCGTCTGCGCCGTCTTCGACGTCTATTTCCGCGAGGCCGAGGGGCGTCACTCGCGGGCGCTTTAGCCGCCGTTCCTCGCCGGTCAGGCCTTCGCCAGCTCGCCGGTCTTTTCCGCCTCGCCCCGGGCCACCAGCCAATAGAGCACGGGTGTGGCGATGCGGCTGAGGAGAGTCGAGGAGATCAGGCCGCCAATGATCGCGATGGCGAGGGGTGAGTAGAGACCGGAACGCTCCAGGGCCAGAGGAATCAGGCCCCCGATCGCGGTGACGCTGGTCAGGAGAACGGGCAGGAAGCGCACCTCGCCGGCCCGTTCGATCGCTTCGCGCAGGGGAACGCCCTCGCGTCTCAGCTGCTCGGTGAAGTCGACCAGCAGGATCGAGTTTTTGATCTCGATGCCTATCAGGGCGATGATCCCGATCACGGCGGTGAAGGAGAGGGAGTTGCCGGTGAGGGCCAGGGCGCCGACGGCCCCGAACAGGCCGAGCGGGATGATCCCGGCGACCACGAGGGCGCTCTTGAACCGACCGAACTCCAGGACGAGGACGGCCAGGAAGCCGAAGATCGCGATGGTGATGGCGGCGCCCAGTCCCGCGAAGCTTTCCGACTGGGCCTCCGCCTGGCCGCCATAGCTCAGCTTGTAGCCCGGGGGCAGGGCGAAATCCGCCAGCCTGCGCTCGACCTCGGTCGTGACCGTGGAGGCCAGGGCGCCCGGTTCGAGGAAGGCCGAAACGGTGACCGTTCTCTCCCGTTCGAAGCGGTCGATCCGGGCCGGCCCGGTCACGGGGGTCGGCGCCGAGAGAGTGGAGAGGGGCGTCGCCCCTCCGTTCGCGGTGGGGACGTAGACAGAGCCCAGGGCGTCGAGTTCATTCCGGTCTCCGACGCCTGTCGGCTCCATGGGCAGGCGCACCTTGACCGAGTAGTCGTCGCCGTCGGCGTCCCGGAAGCGGGCCGCTTCCTCGCCGCTCAGGGCCAGCCGGACGGTGCGTCGGGCCGCCCCGGGGGCGACGCCCAGGGTCGCCGCCTTGGCCTCATCCAGGCCGAGGTCGAGGTCGGTGCGCTCCACCCGCAGGGGATTGCTGACGTCGCGCGCTCCGGGGGTGGACTTGAGAATCTGCTCGATCCGGTCGGCGCCCGCCTTCAGCACTTCCAGCCGCTCGCCGGTCAGGCGGACCTCGATCGGCGCCTCGACGGGAGGGCCGGTCTCGAACAGGACCAGGGTGATCCGGGCCCCGGGATAACGGGCGAAGCCCTCGCGCAGACGGGCGACGACGTCCTCGCTCTTGCCGGGCTTCCAGGCCTTGAGGCCGACGAAGACCTCCGCATAGGCCGTGCTGCTCTCCCGCTGCTGCTGGTTGTAGAAGATCTGCGGATTTCCGCGGCCGAGGTTGGCCGCCCGCCAGGCGACCTCGGGCTCGCGGGCGAGGACACCGTCGACATAGCGCAGGGCCTGCTCGGTCCGCGTCAAGGCGGTCCCGTCGGGAAGTTCGATCCGGACCAGGAACTGGGGCGTCTCGGCCGGCGGAAACAGACTCGTGCCTATGGCCCGGACCATCGGGATCGCAGTCAGGCACAGTCCCAGGATCAGCGCCGTGGTCAGGAGCGGCCTTGCAAGTCCCGCGTGCAGGACCGGCGCGTAGAACCTCTGGATTCCGCCGTTGATGGTTTGCAGGAGAGGGTTGCCCTCCGGGTCCTCATGGCGGGACAGGATGCGGCTGGCCAGGAAGGGAATGATGGTCAGGGCGACCACCAGCGAGGCGCCGACCGTTGCGAGGACTGTGACCGGCAGGGACCGGATGAACGCGCCCGAGCCGCCGGGCAGGGCCATCAGCGGCAGGAAGGCCAGCATCAGGGCCGCCGTGCAGCCGACGACCGCCAGGCCGATCTGCCGGGTTCCGTTGATCGCCGCGGTGATTCGGTCCTCCCCTTCGCGCATGCGGCGGGCGATGTTCTCGACCACAACGATGCTGTCGTCGACCAGGAGGCCGAGGGCCAGGACGAAGCCGGCGATCGACAACTGGTTGAGGGTGAAACCGAAGGCCTGGACCAGGGCGAGGCCGATCAGCAGGGACAGCGGGATCGACATCATCACCACCACCCCGGCCCGCAGGCCGAGCGGCAGGAGGGTGATGAGGACGAGACCGACGGCGATGCCGAAGTCGCGGAACAGTTTCCCCAGACGGTGATCGACATTCTCCGACTGGAAGAAGGCGCGCTCCAGCTTCACGCCGGCCGGCAGGGTCTTTTCGTGCGCGTCCAGCGCCCGCTGGAGCTGGGCCGTTATCCGGCCGACGTCCTCGCCATCCTTCTGGGTGACGGTCACGAAGACCGCCCGCTTGCCGTTGAATCGGGCCAGATGTCCCGGCTCGTCCTGGGCCCAGGCCACCTCGGCGACATCGCGAACCCGGACGACGCGGCCCTCGAGGCTGCGCACCGGAGTGTCGGCCACGGACTCCAGGGTCTCGAAGGCGCCGCCCGTCTTGACGTTGAACCGGCGATCGCCCGCCTGGAGGGCGCCCACGGGGGCCTCGGCGCCC
>JBJTEN010000074.1:0-7954 GCA_046092925.1 Phenylobacterium sp.
CTCCGCCCGCGCGCTGGAAGCTCTCGATCAGGCTTCCCGCCACCAGTCGCCATCCGTCTACCAGCACGAAGAAGATGAGCTTGAACGGCAGGGAGACCACAATGGGCGGAAGCATCATCATGCCCATGCTCATCAGGACGCTGGCGACCACCAGGTCGATAACAAGGAAGGGAACGAAGAGAAGGAAGCCGATTTCGAAGGCCCGTTTCAGCTCCGAAATCATGAAGGCCGGGATGACCACTCGGATGGGGACGTCTTCCGCTGTCGCGGGACGCTCGATCCTTGAGAGCCTGATGAACAGCGCCAGGTCTTCACGGTTGACCTGGCTCAGCATGAAGGTCTTCACCGGGCCACTGGCCGCCTCAAACGCCTGAGGCAACTCCATTTCGTTGTTCATCAGGGGCCGGACGCCGAGATCATAGGATCGTTGGAGCGTCGGCGTCATGACGATCGCCGTCATGAAGAGGGCCAGGCTGACAAGGACGGCGTTTGGCGGGGTCTGCTGGATGCCAAGGGCGGTCCGCAGCAGGGACAGGACAACGACCATCCTCACGAAAGAGGTCGTCATGATGACGATGGATGGAGCCAAGGACAGGACGGTCAGCAGGCCGATCAGCTGGACCACCCTCTCGGTGAGACCGGCTCCCGTTCCCAGGTCGATATTGATCGCCTGGGCGAGGGCGGCCGCTGGCAGAACGAGAGAGATGGCGCCTGCTATGAGGGCAAGCTTGCCCGCGAGCCTGACGTCCCGGGCGAAGGCGGCAAGAGGCTCTGATCGACTTTGCCTGACCTTCATCACTCTGCTTCCCGGGGCTGGGCGGGCGGCGTCAGCTCACGCCCGTCTCCGAGCATGAGGAGGCGGGTTTCCCCGTCGCACTCGACGAGGACAAGCCGTCTCGCCGGATCGAGGATCAGGGTCTCAACGATGCGCATGCGACGTTCCCGTCTAGCGGACGTGATCCTGAAGACTCCGCCCGGTCCGAATCTGCGCAGGAGCACGGCGGCTATGCCGATCAGCCCCAGGGTGAAGAGCAGGGCGAAGGCCGCTCGGGCGAGGGTGATCAGATCCATGGACGAACCATGCCAAACGGGTGTTAAGGAGCAATTAACCCTGTTTGTTTACCGTGACCACATGGACGTTTCTTCGATACCGATCCTCGCCATGCTGCGCAGCCGGATGACCTATCTGTCCGAGCGGCAGAGGGTGGTCGCCGAAAACGTGGCCAACACGAGTACGCCGGGTTATCGGCCAAGAGACCTCGCCCCTTTTCGGTTCAAGGTGTCTTCCGCTCCGCCGGGATCGGCCAGCCGCACCTCGAGCGAGTTTCCGACCGCCCTTGAGGTGACGCATCCGGCGCACCAGCGGCCAGAGGGGCCCGAGGCCTTGGCCGCCGCCCGCGGGTTCCGCGCCGAGCGCCAACCCGATGCGGTGACGACCCTCGATGGCAATCAGGTTTCGCTGGAAGACCAGATGCTTCGCATGGCGGACTCGCGGATGAACTATGAGGCGGCCATCAGCTTCTATCAGAAGTCGGTCACCATGATCCGCACCGCCGCCCGTTCCCCGGCAAGATAGGGCTTGAATGATGGCCGATGTCCGTCCTCCCGCAAACGCTGCTCAGGCCATCGCCGCCACCGCCTTGCGGGCCGAGCAGGCGCGGATGCGGATTATCGCCGAGAACATCGCCAACGCGAACTCGACCTCCAAGACCCCGGGCGGAGACCCGTACCGGCGTCAGGTCCCCGTCTTTGAGCCGGTGCGGACCGACGCCGGGCAGGGCGTGAAGATGGTTCGTGTTGCGCCGGACCAGAGCGACTTCAAGTCCGAGTATGATCCGGGACATCCCTCGGCTGACGCCGAAGGATTTGTGAAGCTGCCGAACGTCAACACCCTGATCGAGTCGCTCGACATGAAGGCGGCCCAGCGCGCGTACGAGGCCAACCTGACCGTCATCGAGACCGCACGGGCAATGGACATGCGCACCCTGGATCTCTTGCGGAAATAGACGGGAGGCATTGAATGATCACCCCTCTCAGCGTCGCCAAGGCCTATGCCGCCGCACAGCGGGGCGTCAGCGGGCTGGCTTCGGAAGGCGCGGCCGGCGCCGCCGGTGCGGATTTCGGGGCCATGGTTCGCGGGGTCGTGGACAACGCCATCGGCGCTTCGAAGACCGCGGAACAGCAGATCGTGGCGCATGCTCAGGGCAAGGCGCAGCTGATTGATGTCGCCACCGCTGTCTCCGCCGCCGAGACCAGCCTGGAAACCGTTCTGGCCGTGCGGGATCAGGTGATCAGCGCCTATCAGGAAATCATGCGGATGCCGATCTGACCCGGCAGGTCGGACGATGCGAGGAGCGAAGTCATGAACGGCGCTGAAGTCATTGATATCAGCCGTGACGCCCTTTGGCTCACCATCCAGCTGTCGGCGCCCATGCTGATCGTGGCGCTTGTGGTGGGTGTCGTCATCGGTCTGTTGCAGGCCCTTACCCAGATTCAGGAGGCGACCCTGGTCTTTGCGCCGAAGATCGTGGCGGTCTTTGTCTCCGTGCTCGTCTTTCTTCCGCTCATGGGCGCCCTGATGTCACGGTTCATGAACGATATTGTCGCGCGCATCGTCGCGATGTAGCCGGCGTGGAGCCTTACGCTTCCGTACAGCAGGTCTATGCCGGCGCCATGGTCTTCGCCCGGCTGGCGGCGCTTGTGATGACAATGCCGGCGATCGGGGACCAGGCGGTGCCTGTCCGCATCCGGCTTTCCTTCGCCCTTGTCCTGACCCTGACCCTGACTCCAGTGGTCATGCCGGTTCTTCCGGTTCCGCCCGTCGAGCTCGCCGACATGGCGATTCAGGTGATCCGTGAAGTCTTCATCGGTCTGATGATGGGCGCCGTCATGAGGATGTTCATGGCCTCGCTGGCCGTGGCGGGCGAAGTCATCTCGATACAGTCGACCCTCTCGTTCGCCCAGACATCAGCGCCCGGCATCATCGACTCCTCGACCACCCTCGGCACCTTCATCGGCCTTATTGGGCTGATCCTGATCTTCTCGACGAACCTTCATCACCTGTTCCTTGGTGCGATGGTGAACTCCTATTCGATCTTTCCGTTCGGAGCCTCCGCCTCGGTTTCGGATTCCGGCCAACTGGCTATCCGGACCCTCGCGGAAGCGTTCCGGCTGGGCATTCAACTGAGTGCGCCGGTTCTTGTCCTGTCAATTGTCTTCAATGTCGCGGTCGGCCTGGCCGGGAGGATCATGCCTCAGTTCCAGGTCTTCTTTGTAGCATCGCCCCTGATGATCCTGTTGTCGCTGGCGATCCTGGCGATGAGCCTAGGACTTCTCGGTATGGTCTGGGTCAACGGCTATGGCGGCCTCCTGAGAGGTTTTGCAGGAGTCGGCAGTGGCTGAGGGCGAAGACTCTGCGTCGAAGACAGAAGAACCGACAGGCCGAAAGATTGATCAGGCCCGGGAGAAGGGCGATGTTCCAAAGACCGCCGATCTTCCTCACCTCGCGGTCTACGCGGCCATTGCGGGGGTCCTGGCCTTCCTGGGCGGGCTGCTGAGCCAGCAGCTTGCTCTCGCCCTGACGCCTTTCATACAGAGTCCCCACGAGATCGACCTTTCAGCGGCGGGAGCCACAGGGCTGGGTTGGGAGATTGCCGGGGCATCGGCCCCCATCCTGCTGGCCGTCACGGGCGCCGCGATTGTCGCCGGGATTCTTGGACATGTTCTTCAGACAGGCCTGATGTGGTCGCCGTCGCTGCTTGAGCCCAAACTGTCGAAGGTCAGCCTGATCCAGGGATTCAAGAGACTTTTCGGCCCTGACGCGCTCATCCAGTTCGTGAAGTCCCTGATCAAGCTGATTATCATATCCGTCATATGTTTCCTGGTTCTGAGGCCACACTGGGACCAGTTACAGCAACTTCCAACCGTCGAAGTTGTGTCTCTTCTTCCACTCAGTTTTGAGATTATCAAGAATCTATCTGTCCTTATTTTTGGATTTCTTCTCGCAGTCGCTGCCCTGGACTGGTTGATACAGCGCCAGAGATTTTACCAGAGACAGATGATGACCCGTGAGGAGGTGCGCGAAGAGTTCAAGCAGACTGAAGGTGATCCTTACATCAAGGCTCGCCAGCGCGGCATCCTCATGCAGACGGCGCGGCAACGCATGATGTCGGCGGTGCCAATGGCCACCGTTGTGATCATGAACCCGACACACTACGCCGTGGCGCTTTCCTATGAGGAAGGTGCGGCTCAAGCTCCGACCTGCGTCGCCAAGGGCCTTGACGCGATCGCCCTGAAGATACGGGAAGTCGCCGAAGAGGCCGGCGTCCCGGTAGTCGAAGACCCGCCCCTGGCGCGGGCGCTCTACGCCGCAGTTGACATCGATGAGCAGATTCCGATCGCCCAGTATGAGGCCGTCGCGAAGGTCATCGGCTTCGTTCTGTCTGGCCGGCGGAGCTTCTTTGCGGGACGATGACCTCCCCTGGTCGCGCCAAGTCCGGCCCGGATGGCCTGACCACGGGATCCGGGTGATCGATGGGTCGGGCTAGGACGCGGCCCGACTGGCAAGCGTCTTTCAACCGTTCTGAAACCCTTGCAGCATCTGTTCGGAACGGGACCGGGACGATTCGACGGGGCCCGGGTATGAGGTCGGCATGACGAGGCTTGGGCGAAGGGGTTCCGGTGTTGACGGGGTGGACCTGCTGGTCCTTCTGCCCTTTGCCGCGCTGGTCATTCTCGCTGCCCTGAGGCTGGTCACCTCGGGGGCGGAGGCGTCCGCCGCCTTGCTCCTGGGGACGGGTGTCGCAGGATTCATTGTCCTGGGTGTCCTGATCCTCCGACGCGCGAAACCGATCCCACGGGATGCCGACCAGGCGACGAACATCTTGGCCGCCCTCGATGAGCCGGCGGCCATTCTCTCGAGGGAGGGTCGGATCCAGTCTGCGAATACACCCTGGAGACAGTTGCTTGGGGATTCGGCCCGGTTGCCGAGGGCGCAGGGCTCTGCGCCGAGTCTCTTCGAGGGGCTCAACAGGGCCCGTCGAGAAGGACGGGTCAGGACCCTGCTGAGTCTTGACGGGCAAGACACTCCGGTTCGCATCAGCCTCCTGGCCAACCAGAGCTTTCTGATCCGCCTTGGAGCGGTTGAGGAGGCATCCGCAACCCTTGGCGGTGAAGATGCGTCCGAAAGCGCCGGGAGACCGCCGCTCCCCACACCAGACGCCCTTGACGCCTTTGCCGCCACGGCTCCGTTCGGGGCTGCGCTTCTCGGGGAAGGCGAACCCTTCGCCGCCCCGATACTCGAGTTCAATCCCACCCTGGCTGCGATCGCGGGAGCGAGCCGATCTGCAGGTGTCTTTGGCGACATCTTCGACACCGCCTCGCTGACCGATGCTCGTCAGCGGCTCGCGTCTGGCCGGTCCCATCTGGAGGCGGTGGAGATGCGACTCGCCTCTGATCCCGCGCGGATCGTCCATCTGTACCTCTCACCTTCTGGGGAGCGATGGGTGGCCTTTATCGTGGATGTCTCGGAACAGAAGCAGATTGAGCTTCAACTCGCCCAGAGCCAAAAAATGCAGGCGATCGGTCAGCTGGCCGGAGGCGTCGCCCATGACTTCAACAACCTGTTGATGGCCATCTTCATGCAACTGGATGAACTCTCACAGAGGCATCCTGTCGGTGATCCGTCCTATGAGGGCCTCAATCAAATTCGGCAAACATCCACGCGGGCGGCTGAACTTGTCCGCAAACTCCTGGCCTTTTCGCGAAAGCAGACCGTTCAACGTGAGAATCTCGACCTTGGTGAGCTGATCTCCGAGTTTGAGGTGCTTCTGCGCCGGGTCCTTCCCGAGGATATCGCGCTGATTACGGAGTACGGACGGAACCTGCCGATCGTCCGGGCCGATCGGGGACAGCTCGAGACCGCCGTGATGAACCTTGTGGTCAACGCCCGTGACGCGATCCGGAGTCACGGGGGTTCCACTGTGAGGATCCGCGCCGCGAGAGTGACGGCATCAGAGGCCCGGGCTTTCGGTTATCCCGATCCTCGCGGCGAGCAGGCTCTCATTGAGGTCGCGGACGATGGCTCGGGGATACCCGTCGAGCTCCTGGACAAGATTTTCGATCCCTTCTTCACCACCAAGCCGGTAGGCGAGGGGACTGGGCTGGGTCTTGCGACCGTCTATGGCATCGTCAAGCAGTCCGACGGGTGGATCGCGGTGGAGTCCCGCGCGGGCGAAGGGGCTGCCTTTCGCATCTTCCTTCCGGTTCACGCCGCCCCGCCGACGGCGGCTGCACCCGCCCGGCCGTCGCGACCCGCCGCACGCGACCTTTCCGGAGCGGGCCGGATTCTCTTTGTCGAGGATGAGGACGCAGTCAGGAACGTCGCTGCGAAGCTCCTCAGGGCCCGCGGCTACGAAGTCATCGAGGCCGCCAGCGGTGAGGAGGCCCTTGACCTTGCAATCGCCCACGCCGGCGAGATCGACCTGATGATCTCGGACGTCGTGATGCCGGGCATGCAGGGGCCGGAGCTGCTCAAGGCGGCGAGGGAGTATCTGGCCGGTGCGCCGGTAATGTTCATTTCCGGGTATGCGGAGGCTGAGTTCTCGAACCTGCTTGAAGGAGAGGCCAACGTCTCGTTCCTCGCCAAACCCATCGACATCAAGACCCTCGCCGAGCGCGTCAAGCAGGAACTCCAGAGGTCGGCGTGAGCCCGCCTCACCTTGCCTTCCCCGGCGGACACCGGGGCAGCCTGTCCCCGGATCGCTCTTTCACCCATGACCGCGGAGGCTGGAATGCGGCTTGAACTCTCGGCCGAGGACGAGGCCTTCAGGGACGAGGTCCGGACCTTTCTTTCGGAAAGCCTGACACCAGACCTCAGGCGCGCCGGGCGCCGGGCGACAAGCGTCTTCATGGACAAGACCTACAGTCTGGCCTGGCAGCGAATTCTCCACACGAAGGGCTGGGTCGCTCCATCCTGGCCTGTCCAATACGGAGGGACCGGATGGTCCGAAATCCAGCGCTATATCTTCGCCGCGGAAACCGCCCGCGCGGGCGCTCCAAGTCTGGCGCCCATGGGTTTGAAGATGGTGGGGCCGGTCATCATGGGATATGGCTCGGACTCCCAGAAAGACGAATACCTTCCCCGGATTCTTTCAGGTGAGGATTACTGGTGCCAGGGTTACTCCGAGCCTCAGGCTGGGTCGGATCTCGCCGCTCTCAAGTTGAGCGCTGAGCGAGAGGGCGATGTCTACGTCCTTAACGGCTCCAAGATCTGGACGACCCACGCCCATTGGGCCAACCGCATGTTCTGTCTCGTACGGACGCGAGGCGAGGGAAAGCCGCAGGCCGGCATCACCTTCCTTCTCATCGATATGCAGACTCCCGGGATCTCCGTACGCCCGATCATCACGCTCGCAGGGGAGCACGAGGTCAATCAGGTTTTCTTCGACAATGTCCGGGTTCCCGTCTCTGGCCGTGTGGGCGAGGAGAACCAGGGGTGGACCGTCGCGAAGTATCTGCTGGAGTTCGAACGAGGAGGGGGCTCCGCCGCAGGGCTTGCGGTCGCGGTGGAGCGTCTAAAGGGGTTGGCCCGTGAGGAGCGAAGCGGAACGGGCGGCTGCCTCCTGGAAGATCCCGGGTTCCGGTCCCGGCTCGCAGCGGCGGCGGTGAGGCTGGAGGCGGTTGATATGTCGGAGCGTCGGGTGCTGGCCGAACTTACCTCCGGCCGGAACCCAGGCCCGGCCTCCTCCATGCTAAAGATACAAGCCACCGAGACCCTGCAGCTCATCGATGAACTGGTTGTCGAGGGAATTGCCGCCTATGCCGCCGTCGACCAGCCCGCAGCGCGCTCGCCAGAAGCCGGCCAGGACTTCATCGGCCCCGAGCACGGACTGGTTGGGATGGCGCGCTATCTGAACAATCGCGCGGGCACCATTTACGGCGGGTCCAACGAAAT